>DASZGG010000245.1:0-9608 GCA_035939025.1 Chthoniobacterales bacterium
TCAGCGGGTTCAGCGGGTTCAGCGGGTTCAGCGGGTTCAACGGTTCAAGGAGCCTGAGCCCGCCTTACCTCGCTGAATCCGCTGACCCCGCTGACCCCGCTGACTAGAATCCCGTGCTCCATTTTCCGGTTGCTGATACGAGCATCGGTAACTCGTTAGTCATGTACTGCGTCTTGCCGACTGCTCCGATCATCTTTGCACCGGTAGCTTGGTACCACATTTTCGACATGCTCTCAGCGGTGTAACATCCCCAGCTCTGCACATGAGCATCCCTGGCAAAAATCCCATGATGCAATTTGTCCTTCAGCTCGTCTTCGTGAAGCCAGACTTTCGAGCCGCTCGCTATTTCATTGCTGTAGTCGAGCATGAAACATGCCCGGTTCGAATGTCCGAAGTAATCGAAAGACGCGATCTTGTTGGAGCCGCGATTCGCTCCGAAGTTAAGGTAGTAGCAGAGCTGATCGGCACTGTTTAAATAAATCAGATTCAGTCCGTATTTGTCCCGGACCGACTGGATGATGCCAAACAGACTCTCATGTTCCTGCGACTGACGGCGCTCGTAGCCGCGCCGGTAAACCAACCAGGTAATCTGTGCTGACGGCCCGTATTGCTGCCGGAGTTGCTCGATTCGCAACCGGCTCGCACGCACAAAATTCATCCACCAGTTATCGTGCGGCTGAAGCTTATATTTTTCCCAAACCATCAGAGAGGGACCTCCAGTGACCACAATGTGCTCACCCTTATCCTGCGCTTGCGCCATCGCCCCAGAAACCAGAACCAAGCTCGTCAAGAACGTAAAAAGGATCCGAGACATGGGCATGGTATTAACTCGAGTTCTGAAAAGTTTCCAGTGTTTTGGCTCACCGCCTTTTTCACCTCACGTCCAATTTAACCCTAACCCAGAAACAAAGGCCTTTTCTCAGTCCTTCCTTAGCCGAGGCGTTGGTAGGGACGCGCTCCCGAGCGATCCGCGGCAGGACGTCCGATGGTTAACGCTCGGTGCAGCGCCTCTGATCGTATGCACGTTCCGGCGCGTCCGGCGCAGCACGTCCACAGACGCGTTCCAGACCTGCGACGCCGGACGCGCCGGAGTGCCTCTACCATCGGAGGCGGTACAGCGGACACGACCCATCGGACGCGCTGACGCGGATCAAGCGGGAGCGCGTCCCTACCACCTCCAATGGCGGATCACGTTCCTTATCGCGTGCGAGCCCGGATCGGGCGGTAGCAACTTTTCAAACAATCCCTAGCATCGGAGGCGCAGGCTCCATAGCGCGAAAATCTCACGAGCGCGTTGGCTCTTCGGCTTTTCGGGCTAAACCTTCGGTCCTGAGAGCCTCAAAGGCCATCGATGCGGCAAGCATCAGGGCCATCTGAAAAAGGGAATAAACCGGGAGATAAAACCGCGCGCCGGAAAAGGTGCTTAAGCAGTTGCCAAGTGCAAACAAGAGCCCGAGTACGATGATACTCATGGCGTAGGAGATTCCCTCTTTCGCTAATGGAACCCGGGAACGTGCAATAAGGGTAATGCCGCCGAACACAACTGCCAGGCAGCCCATAACCAGCATTGGAATTCCAGCGAAGATATGGAAATAAGGAATCCGTTTCCAAACGTCGTTGTAATAGCCCGCTTCGTGTTGAAACGAGGCCAGCTCTCTCAATCGACCATATCTCGGGTAGGGTAGCTGGGTTTGTAACCAGTCCGTAAGAATAAACGGCGGGTAGGCCAGATCCATTTGCGTGAACAGCGGCCATTTCGCGAAATCCGACCAGACGGCCCTCAAAAAATGAGGTTCCGTCGAAAGCAGGACGCAAGTCGCGATCCGGTTCAGCTTCAGGTCTACCTGCCAAGTCCGAAGCTGCATGTCGCTAAAACCCGATCGAACGAGGATTTCATCGATTTTGTAGAACAGAAACATGTCAGTCCAATTGTCGCCTTGGTTCAGAGACCGATTGAGAGCCTCGAGCGCCTCCGTGGTCACCGGATCGCCCAGCCTAGTGCTTATCTGATCAATAATCTTGGTTCTTTCCTCCTCCGACAGACCGTTCAGGTAGCTCAAACGCCATTCAAATGTTTCCCCAAAAGTCGAACGGAATGGAACCCGGAATAGCCAGCACATGCCCTGTTGGACCACGACCGAGGTTCCAATGGCGCACAGGCCAATGACTATAAAGATCAGAAATCTGCGACCGCTATAGAATCGGGATTGACGGTCGGAACAATATGAGCGTGCCCCGGATTGAATTAATTCCCCCATTGTCGGCGGCAAGAGCGCCAGTGGCAGGAGAGCCGCGAAGAGAGCGTTAATCTGTCGCGTTAAAGCTGCGCCAACGAGCAGTACAAAATAGAGCAGCACCCTCTCTCTGCTGAATTCATTCGCTCTCAGGCACTTCCAGCCATACGCCAAGATCAGGTACACCAGCGGATTGCTGAATGCCTCGCTTCCAATGCAGTTCGCATAGATATAAATCCACGGGGTAAGCGCTAGGAAGGCAGAAAATACAGCTCTCAATAGAAAGTGGCTGCTGAACGTGTTCACCCCGTATAACAGAGAGAAGACGAGGAAGAGATGTTGCACCAATATCAGAGTGTAGATTCCTACATTATTCAATGGAGTTATGCTGATCGACAGATACGGGATACCATGACCTCCCAGCAAACTTCCTACGATACCGGCGCCGAGGAGGATCAACCGGGCGCCAAGGCAGTACCCGGGCAGCCAATGGATAATGCCTTTCGGAGCAAAGGTCGAAGCTACTTCGTTGAATCCGTCCGAGTCACGCCAAAGCGGCGGCAAAGTTAGCAAAACGTAAATCGACGGAAGTGACAATATGAGCAGGATTATCCATTGGCGTCGGTCAGGCGCGCGAACGGTTGAAACGCCAGATTGAATCGCGCTGTTGGTCATCAGAAATCAAGCGATAAAACTTCAACGCCGGAGAAAGTCCTCGACGGCTTGGTTGAATGCGTCTGGAGCTTCCAGATGAGGAACGTGCCCTACGTTCGGCAATTCGATGAGGCGAGCGCCGGGAATCGCCTCGGCGGCCTTTTTTGCCAGTTCGGGAATGTTTCCGAGATTCCGTCGCAGGTCGATAGGTGCACGATCTTTGCCAACCGCAGTGTGGTCTTCCTGTCCGATGATGAGGAGTGTCGGAACCTTGATCTCAGAAAGTTCGTAGCATACCGGTTGCTGATAAATCATCAAAGTGGTTAACGCTGCACTCAAAGCCCAGCGGGGAAAATCGCCGCTCAAACTAACCCGCATACGGGGTTCAACAAACATTTCCGCCTTATCCTTTGGATACGTGACGAAATAGCTCTGCACGTATCTCCGGTAATCGTCGAGGCTTAGGTTCAGCTCCTGTTGATACAGTTGTTCGAGCGGAGCCGGTGGCACGCTCAACTTGTAATCCTCAAGTCCGATCGGGTCCTCAAGGATCAAAGCTTCCGTTCGGCCTGGATATAACCTGGCAAATCTTATCGCCAGCATGCCGCCCATCGAATGTCCGACTATCGTCGCTTTCTGGACATGCAGCAGATCGAGCAAACCGGCCGTATTCTCCGCCAGGAAATCGAAACTGTAGTGAATGTCTGGTTTCGAAGACTTCCCGAAGCCGATCTGGTCCGGAACAATTACCCGGAAACCCCGGTCCGAGAGAAACTTAATGGCTTGCGCCCAATAAGCACCCCAAAAGTTCTTTCCGTGCAGCAGGACAACCGTCCGGCCGTTCGGGTTTTTGGGCGGTTGGACATCCATAAAGCACATTCGAAGATCCTGACCTTCGGCGAACAAATTCAGGAACGCTGTCGGGTAGGGATATTTCAGTTCCTCGTAACAGGTCCCAAGGGGGTCTTCGTATTTGTCCGGAAGCGGCTTTTCTTGGGCCCAGAGATTTGCAAACGTCAGTCCGGCAGCGGCGAAAGTAGCTAAGGTACGGTTCATTCAGTATCTCCTGGAGGAACTAATACGCGCCATGCCGGCTCTGAGGTCAAGCGCCCATATCTGAGTCATACGGGTCACTAGATAACTTCGGTACCGGCAGCCGCAGTCTTTTGCAAAAGAATCGAGTTTTCGATCTTTCCGTCAAAAGCATCATCGTGCGACACAAGGATCAATTGCTCCAATCCTGCGGCCTTTTGTGCTTCAAGAATGGCCTCTCCAAGTTTCTCCTTACTTTCGGAGTCTACCCCGTACGTGGGCTCGTCGAAGATGCAGAATCGAAGTCCGCTGAACTCCTGGATCATCGCCAGGGTCATCGCGAGCGCGAGCTTGGTCTGTTCTCCACCGGATAGCATGGCGAATCGACGTTCGCCCGGAATGACTCGGAGACTGTAGCGTGGCGCGGCCTCCCACTTCAGCTCCACCGGATCGTCATTGATCCGGTTGAATATCTGTTGCGCCCGGTCGGCGATTCGGTCGCACAAATGCTGAGCGACGGCCGGCGCGGAATCCCTCAAAACGATACGCGCCAGTTCCGTCAGTTCGATCGCGGCTTCCAGTCGCCGAATCTCATGACCAACTTCGTCCCTTGTGGCGCACGCTTCCTGCCACTCTCGGAAACGGTCCTCTTCCCGCTGGAGTTCTCGTTTCGCGTGGTCTAAGTTGACCGATTCTTTCGCCGCAGCTGCGCTGACTTGTTCGAACTTCAGACGCAACGCTGGCAGTGCGCCCGGATCGAAATCTTCAATAGCCTCCGCGAACGCGATTTCGCGGAGCCTTAACGCCGCATCTGCGGCCGCCTCCGCGTCTCGCCGAGCTTTGCAGTCTTTTTCCCGCGCACTTCGTTCGTCGGCCAGAGGCTTCGCCCCGAGGTACTGTTGGTAGTCGCTCCGGTGTTTCAACTGATTCTGCTCCAGCCTCGCGATCTCATCGGCTAAAAAACCGAAGACCTCGAGCCGCTGATCGAGGCTGTCTATTGACTTTATAAGCTCGGCTGATCGGGCCCGGTAAATAGCGGCGCCATCGCGCTGTTTATATTCGGCAGTGCCAAGCTTCGAAATTTCGGATTCGATCCGTCGCAGCTGGCTGGTGCTGTTGACCTCATTCTGTTGATCTGCGTTACGACGCCGATCCTCCTCCCAAAATGCGCCGATCTGAGCTTGGACACCGCTCTCAACCGCCCGCCACCATTCACTTAATTCCGTAAAATAAACGACATTTTGCCGATGGCGGTCTTCCAAGATGCTTGCGTCGGCGCCTTCGACGACGAGCGACTTGGGAAAGTCCGGCATCGGCTGCGCATTTTGAATCCATTGGCCCAACCCGTTCGCCGCTCTACGTATCGCGTCCCGTTCGAGGCGGTCAAACGCACTGAAAAGGTCCGTCGTCATCAGTTCCAGCCGACTCTTCTTTCCCGCCAGATCCTTCTCTTCCCGGAGCAGTTGTTCGCGGTCAATTTTCGCCGCATCGAGCGTTGACTCGGCCGACTCGATGTTTGTTCGAAGGTACTCAATCGCCGCTCGCTTCTGCCTCAGATCTCCTTCCACTTTGGAAGGATCGAACTGGCGGCATTTTTCCTTCAGAAATGGACAGACGCCTCCTCTGATCTGCTCAAGCTGTGTCGAGAGGGAAGAATGCTCGGCATTCGCGGCAGCGAATTGTTGACGGAGATGCTGGAGCACCTCGTCTGCGGTCGCTTCCTGCAGGCTAGCCTTCTGCAAAACAGACGCATCCCACGAAGAAAGGTCCGCCGTCACCTCCTTTATTTTTTTCAGTGTTGCCTCGTCGTGTGCGAGCAAGATCCCGAAACTGTTCACGAAATGACGGACGTCGGACAGGTCTCTCATCACGTAGTCCACCGCTCTCTTTTGCTTTTCGAATTTGGGCTGAGAATCGGATAGACGAAACCGCAGTGCGTCGACTCGTTCAGAAACGTCTGCCTTCTCCGCCTCCTTTTCCCGTCTCTGCAATGCGAGTGCATCCGCCTGCAAGCGCGCCGCATCTGCCTTCCCGTCCAACTCGGCCTTTTTCTTCTCAGTGTCGGCCATTTCCTTTTCGAGCCGGCGCTCTTCGGTCTGCATGGTTCGAAGATGCTTAAGTTCTATTTCGGCTTCCTCGTACGCTTGGTGACCTGAGGTAACCCGCGCTAAAAGGTCGGCAGCTGCCGCTGATTCTCGCATGCGTTCCTCGGCGGTCTCACGTTGTTGACGCGCCAAAACGAGCGCATTATGAGCCGCATTCCGCAGACCCTCAGCCGCGCTAAGCGAGATTTCCTCAGCTTCCAGCTGCTCCATTGTCTTCCGAACGATATCCCGGGCTTCATTCAGTAAGTCCAACTGCTCCTCATGTTTTCGCAATTGCAGACGCTTCGCCTCTACGCCAGCGACGCTTTCGCTGCGTTCTCGAATTCGTTCTTCCAGACTAGCCTTGATTTTATCCCGATCATGAAGGCGCGCCTCGAACTCGTCCACGGCAGGTTTGAGCGAATCGAAACACTCACGGAACACGGCAACGTCGAGCAGCGGTTCGAAGAAATCCTTGGCAATGCTCGGCTTCGAATCAAACGGCCAGGTCAACCGACCCTGCCGAACCCCGATCAGCTTCCAAAAGAGCTCTGAGAAACGCTTGCGATCCGGAAATCCAAGCACCCGGCAGATAAACGCTGAAACCTCGTTGTCACCTTCGGCGCAGATGCTTCCGTCATTCAACTGTACTACTTTAGTTTGTCGCTTGTTGTGCGGGCCCAGACCGCGCTCGACCCGATATAACTCGCCGAACTGGTTGAACGTCACATCGATCTCCGCAGCCTTCTTCCCGGCGCGAAGGAAATATGTCTCGAGCTGAAAGTTTTCCTCAAAGACCGGCTCGGTAAGAAAAAGGGCATACCCAAGACTCTCGATCAGCGTGGTCTTCCCATGCCCATTTTTCCCCGCAATCCGATTGGTTCCAGGCAGGAAGGAGATCGTTACGCCGTTGCCATCGGATCCTTCGCCGTATGACTTAATGTTCTTAAGCCGGACAGACTCGATGATCATGCCGGGTTCTCCGGAGTGGCTGCAATTGTGGTTCGGCTTTCGTCCGCGGGCAAATTTGAAGCGCAAATCAGCTCTAACAGCGAACTCCGTCCAATTTGTTCCGCAAGTTCAGATCCGGTCTTTCGCAGGCGGACAGATTCTTTGATCTCGTAGAATAACGCCGCGAACTCATCGTCTCGGTGATCAAGCCCACAGAGATGTTTTTCGGCTACGACAGCGCGGATCGCGGCCTTCTCCAGCTCTTCCCGAGAGAACTGCTCGGTGACCGATTCACCACTCGCCAGCGATCCGCCGACGTTGATGCCGCTCACATCGATCGATACCGCGAAAACGGCGGCCTGTTTCTCGATCTCGTTTGACGCCATTGCCTGATCCAAAGCGATACGGTTCAGGTTTAGTCTGCCCGTGAGCCGCAGATCGATCACCGATTGCGGCAAAACTTCAGCCGCGTGAATGAGTTTCACCGCAGCTTGGACGAGAGCACCCGCGCCATCCTTAATCTTGTTACCGAACGGCGAACAATCGAGCGTAAGACGGTGAATCGGGCGGCGAGGATTGGTACGAATCTCGAGGTCGATCGGCTTCTGAGGTTGAGCGGGGTCAATCTCCAGCGTGACATAGCCCCGAGGCGCCCGGTTACCGTCGAGGCCCAAATCATAACTCGCTTCGCGGACGTCACAGTTTTCTGGCGATCCGGGATTACACGCCCAGTCGCCATGGCGCATCGGCCGATGAATATGGCCAAGCGCGAGGTAGCAGACTTTCTCATTCAATTCCTGGAGATCGGACGAAGAAAATCCGCCGCTCTCTCCCACGAAACTATCCGGCCCCGCATGCAGCAGGAGAACGTGAGTCTTATTGGGTTCAAGCCGCGATACAAGTTGGCGGACCTTGAAAGGCGTGGCCGCGCCAAGGTAACCGGCTCCCACAAAGCGAACACCATTTAACTCGACCCAGGACCCCATTCTTCGCTCCGGATCCCAAGCGCTCAGAATCGGTCCGGTCGAATCGAAAGGGGTCCGCAGCAGCACTAATAAATCGTCTTCAGCCAAAAACTGCATCCAGGTGGGCACTTCGGAATGAATAAACTCTCTGTCGTGGTTTCCTTCGATGGCGATTGTCCGTATTCCATTGGCTTTCAGGCGGCCAAGGACTTGTTGCGCCTGGCGCAGGTGGGGCGGTTCTACAGTTGGCCGGTCAAACAGGTCGCCGGCAATCAGGAAAACGTCCACCTTTTCTTCAATCGCCTTTTCAGCAATAAAACTGAAGGCCGCAGCCAGATCGGAGTGCGGTAGTCGACCCTCCAGCCGTCGACGGCCAAGATGAATGTCGGCAACATGAAACAATTTCACGGCCATTCAAACTCCACCGGAGAATATGCAGTTGCTGCAATACAACCTCCAAAGATGATAGTTGCCGCGGGCCGGTAGATCCAGAATAACAAGCACATTTTGATCGCAACAATATACCTGCTATTTCGGGGACAGGACACTAGATGGCGATGTTGCATGTATTTAGAATCGAAGCGAAATCGGTTGACGCTAACGAAGGAAGCTGCGACCGAAATGTCCAGTTGATCGCCTCGATCGCGAAATGAACTCCCGGATGTTACTCACGATACTTAAAAATGCCCCGGTGGTTGCTATTCTGCGCCGGCCAAAGGTCGACATCCAGCGCTGCGTGAAGTTGCTGATCGAAAACGGTATCCGATTTATTGAGATCACCATGGAATCAGAAGATGCCGAATCTTTTCTCCGCTCGACCAAGCAGCACGAAACCGGCCAGGTTTCATTCGGAGCAGGCACCGTGACGACGCTTGCACTCGCGAAAAAGGCGATGTTTGCCGGGGCAAAATTTCTCGTTACCCCAAATTTCAATCCGGAAGTCATCCGCTTCGCTCGAGATCATCAGCTTCCGATTTTTTGCGGTGCGATGACCCCAACCGAGATCTTCGCGGCGCACGAAACAGGCGCCGACGCGGTGAAGGTATTTCCGGCCGGGACGCTTGGGCCACAATATTTCAAGGAGCTTCGCGGCCCGTTCCCGGACATCCCGCTCTTGGCCACAGGTGGTATTGGAACTTCGAATGCCGCGCTCTTCTTTGAAGCCGGAGCGACCGCGATCGGAGTCGGCAGTGCTCTCATTCCAAAGGACAACCAACCAGAGTCGTTTCAGGCATGTGCCGACGCGGCCAAAAGCCTTTTGGCGGCGGCCGTAAAGAATCTATGACTTTGGGCCCTGGGATCTTCGACGTTTTGACCTTTGGCGAGACGATGATTGTTTTGATTCCGTCTGAGCCCGGACCTATGGAGCTATGTACCGATTTCAAGCCCTCACTAGCCGGTTCCGAATCGAACTGTGCGGTTGGCCTGGCCAGGCTGCAGCATTCCGTTTGCTGGATCAGTCGCCTCGGGAATGACCCTTTCGGAAAAAAAATACTGAAAACCTTACGTGGCGAATCGATTAATGTTGACCGGGTCGAAATCGCCGACAGCGCTTTTACTGGCTTGATGTTTAAAGAGATTAAACCGACCGGCGCACCACAGGCCTACTACTACCGCCGGGACTCGGCCGCGAGCCAACTACACCCAAAATTGTTTACCGGATTAAGGAGCCGCTACCTGTTCGTCAC
>DASZGG010000246.1:0-6299 GCA_035939025.1 Chthoniobacterales bacterium
CGAGTCCCTCAAATTCCTAAAAGCCGTTGCCTCAACATATCGAGCGCGTGCTGCGTACACATCCGCTTAAAGCTGTGGCGATCCGTGGGAAAGAACAACTTCTCGACCTGAGTGGCAGATGAGCGGCTCGCCAAGCCGACGAAGACCGTTCCCACCGGCTTTTGAGCTGTGCCCCCATCTGGGCCGGCGATACCCGTAGTTGAAAGAGCGAAAGTGGCGCCACTTCGTTGCAAAGCTCCCTCGGCCATGGCCCTGGCGACCTCCTCGCTGACCGCTCCCGCCGCAGAGATCAGTTCTGCAGAAACACCCAGTGTTCGTGTTTTAGCATCGTTTGAGTACGTGACGTTTCCCTCGATAAAAACGGCCGAGGATCCGGGAACGTTTGTGACACGGTTCGCCAGCAATCCTCCGGTACAAGATTCGGCGGTCGCTAACGTCGCACGTTGCGCGTTCAAGAGTTGGACGATAACGTCCTCCAATTCTTTCTCTTCGGTCGCGATGATGTACCGCGCCAGTTCTCTTTGAATGATCTGCTCGGCTGCATCGACAGCGGATCGAGAGCCGATAATGCGAATATCGACCTCGCCCATGCGCGCGCAATACCCCAGCTCCAAACCTGGTATGGCCAGGAGTTGGTCACCAACCATTTTCTCGATGTATGATTCGCCCAGACCGGTTGTCCGAAAGATCCGGGCATGAAGATCGTGGTTGCCAGCCAGGTTTTGCAAGATCGGCAACGCGTAGGTATTGAACATCGGCTGGAGCTCGCGGGGCGGTCCGGGAAAGAGAAAGAGATGCGGAATACCGGTTTGGGCAGGAAGATAAAGCCCGGGAGCCGTCCCGAAATCGTTGGTAAGTACCGCGGCGCCTTCCGGCACATAGGCCTGTCGGGAAATGCGATCGGTCAATTTTAACCCGCGCCGCTCGAATCGTTCTCTGATCTTCTGAAAAATTCGATCATCATACCGCAACGGACGACGGGTTAGCTCTGCAACGATTTCGCGGGTGATATCGTCCGAGGTCGGGCCGAGACCGCCAGTCACGAGAATCATATCGCACCGGTTGGCGGACTCCAGAATCGCGTCACGAATCGCGTCGCCATCGGGAACCGTCACCTGTCGCTGCACGCGCAATCCAAGTGGAAAAAGTTGTTGGCCGAGAAAAGAGAGGTGCGTGTTGATGACGCTGCCGAAAAGGAGTTCCGTGCCGGTGTTTAGGACTTCGACGCGTGCCAGTGAACTCATTTTGGGTCCAGAAGTTGGATCCATTTTGTGACCATCGCGTGCAAGGCCTCGTCGTCTTCCAGTTCAAAAATGTACAGAAGATTGCTCAGCATACGCACCAGGATCACTTTGGGATCGGCGATCTGGAGATGGCTCGGATGGAGAGTGAGTGCTTGCTTTGACAGAATCTCGGCACAATCGTGCGTCGATAAGATACGACCGCCGTCGAACGGATCAAACAGCACTGCACCATGTCGAACGACGAAGTGCCCGGGGAGATTGATTCCATCGACTGCGATGGACGCTCTTCGCGCGACAATCATGTACAAAACTGAGAGCGAAATGGGTATGCCGAGTCTTGAGTCGATGACGCAGGGGAGGAGAGAGTTGCGAACGTTGTAATAGTCATCTGCATTGCCGCGAAACCCGAGATCCGTGCCGAAAAATTGAGCCATGGCCACCACTCGAGAGGTATCCGAATGGTGGGCTGATACGCGAGCTCTCAACTCACGACCCCACGAGTCGATCGTTTTCCGGTACGGTTCAACGTCAACTCCAGAAATAAAAATCTGCGCCAAATACCAACATGCCCGCTCCAGTTCGACTGGATCAGAGATTTTTTCGCAGATTTCTTCGAACGCGATTTTCGCGTGCCGGATTTCAATTTCCGAGAGGATCTCCTGGATATGAAAAGCCACCTGTTTGTCATCGGTCGATAAGAGATCTCGGAGATCTGGGATTGTCTCTGCACCACCTTCGGCGAGTTGCTGTTTGGTGAGATGGACTGTTTCCGGATCGTCGTCTTTGAGAAGTCGAATTATAGCCTCACGCTGCTTGAACATTGGGGGAAATTACGAAACCAAATTGAGACGCGGTGCGTCGCTCCATAAATTTTCCAACGCGTAGAACTCGCGTTTCTTCTGATGGAAAATATGGACGAGAATTTCAGAATAATCCATCACGAGCCACTGGCTCGCAACAGAACCTTCGGATGCCAGCGGAGAGAGGTGGGCATGTTCCCTTAAACCTTCTCGGATACCGTTGCTGATCGCCTTCAGATGAGGCTCAGATGTCCCGGAGCAGATAACAAAGTAATCCGTAAAGGACGAAATTCCCCGAAGATCGAGAACCACGATGTCCTCAGCCTTCTTGTCTTCGGCCAGCCGTACACAAAGCCGGACTAAGTCCTCAGCTCCGATAGGCCTCTCCTTGGTAAAGAGTTCGCTCGTGGATATAACGTAGCACGTTCTCCGGAACCAGATACGAGATTGGCAAATTGTTGGCAACCCTGTTTCTGATCTCAGTTGAGGACAGATCGAAGCGCCGATGGACCACAGGATAATGCACTTCTAACGGCAGGTCCGACCGGCTCAAGATTGCGAAATTTACAAGCTGATCCAATTGCTTAAACTCATTCCATTTGTGCAACGCAGGGACATGATCTTCGCCGATCAGAAAGAAGAGTGCGTCCTTTGGATATTGAGCCTTATACGCCCGAGCGGTGTCGATGGTGTAGGAGGGCGCTTCTCGATTGAGCTCGAGCGAGTCGACGGCAAAACGAGGTTCATCCTGAATGGCAAGGCTGATCATAGCCAAACGATCTCCGGCTGACGCGCCCAAGTGATCCGGCTTAAACGGAGACTCGGCCGCGGGAATGAAAATTACGCGGTCGAGAAATAAATCCTCCACGGCTTGGCGCGCGAGGATCAGGTGCCCGTGATGAATCGGGTCGAACGACCCCCCGTATAGCCCAAGTCTAAGCATTACGGTTCTGCGCCTCCGTTACACTGCGAGCCTGTCTTCGTGGACACATCTTGGCCGATTAAGGAGGAAGTCTACCAGAAAAGAGTGGTGATGCAGGCCAGGAACCGTAACATGCGGGGCAACCTATGGAACAAAGTAGCTTAGGTCAACTTCTGCTCGTTGGTGTGCCTGGACTAGAGATGGATCCTCAGACCGCTCGCGTTTTCCGCAAGGTACAGCCGGGAGGGTATATTCTCTTTGGGCGTAACATTCGCTCGGCTTCGCAGCTTCGGAAGCTTATCGAGGACCTGCGCGATTTGTCGCGGATCGAGCCTATCATTACCATCGACCAAGAAGGTGGCAGGGTCTCTCGCCTCAAACTCATCGGAAACGAGCCGCCAAACGCTCAGCAGCTCAGAGAAAAAGGTGTTCCCGCTCTCGTTCGGGAACATGGTCGGGTCACGGGAGAATTACTGCGCCTGTTCGGGTTTAACTTAGACCTCTGCCCGGTCCTGGACATTTCTTTTGAGGAGGACGCGGACAATTCGCTGCGTGGCCGATGTTATGGGACCTCGGTGGAACAGGTGATTGAGTTCGCGGGCGCGTTCAATCAGGCTCTCCTGGAAACAGGCATCCTGTCCTGCGGAAAGCATTTTCCCGGTTACGCTGCCGCCAAGCTCGACCCGCACCACGACCTTCCTCGCATCGATCGGAGCCGGGAAGAACTAGACCGTGCTGAGCTCGCGGTTTTTCGAAAATTTGCCCAGCGAGTCAGCAGCATGATGGTGTGCCATGCGTGGTACCCGGCATTTGATGCAGACAAGACGCCGGCGTCGCTTTCCCGATCAATTGTGGCCGGACTTCTGGTATCTGAGCTCGAGTTTGATGGACTGATCATGACGGACGATCTCGACATGGGAGCCATTACTAACGAAGGCGGGTTCATGGCAACAATTGAGCGTGCAATTTATGCTGGCAATCATCTGGCAATGATTTGCCACCGGATCCATTTGGCCGAGGAAGCCTTAGCAGCGCTTGAGAAAGTGAAGCCGGCAGCTCTAGATCAGGCTCTGGCTGGGGTTTCTCGTTTTAAACCCAAGCTGGTTGCCCCGGATCCCTTTTCGGAAGAACGGTTTCGTGCCTTAGATGAAGAGGTCCGGGAGCTTCGGGTGGCCACGCTTGGAGCGGAGAGAGCAGCTCTTCGCAGCCCGGAAGATGGAAAGCGCTCGCCGGTTGAAACTTATTAATAAATGAGGCAGCGTAAGCGAAAGCTCCAGCTTTTGCCTCTGGTCTCAGCGTAATCGAAAGCTCCAGCTTTTGCCTCCGGTCTCAACCAGACGAAAGCTCCAGCTTTTGTTCCTCGGTTTTGAGGCCACGCGCAAAAGCTGGAGCTTTCGCTCACGTTGAGGTCCTCCCTGGCAAATTCTTTCCGCTGGATATTATCCCGCATCCCCATCTAAGTTTAGCGATTGTCCAATGCTAAAAGAGATCGAGCAGTTGCTACTCCTTCAGGACCGAGATCAAAAAATTAAGATCTTTAAAGCGGAGCTTGAGACGGTTCCAATAGAGGGCGAGCGAATCGATCAGCTTCTGGCGGCGAAACAGAGTGCGTTTGAGCAGTTGAGACACCGCAGCCGCGAGCTTGAGGTTCGGAGGAAGAATCTTGAGCTGGACGCTCAATCGCGCCGAGATTCGATTGCCAAATATAAGACCCAGCAGTTCCAGACCCGGAAAAACGAGGAATTCCAGGCGATCGGCCAGGAGATCCACCGGTTTGAGAAGGAGATCGAACAGATCGAGGACAACGAGATCGAGATAATGGAGCTCTCAGAGCGAATCCAGAGCGAGATGGGCCACTCGGAGCAGGAATTGAAAGCGGCGAAGCGGCAATCGGAACAGCAACAGGCGGATCTGAAGAGGAAGCAGTCGATTTTAGAAGAACGGTTGCGCGAGACCCAAGCTGAACGCGAACAACTGACGCAGGGCCTCGATCCGGATCTCCTATTTCAGTACACGCGTCTCTTCGCTACCAAGGGAGGAAATGCCGTTGTCCCGGTTGAGCACGAGTTCTGCATGGGTTGCCATATGAAGAACACGACGGCGTTGGTTCATCGGGCAAAAATGAGTCTTGACATTGTCCATTGCGAGCAGTGCGGACGAATTCTGTATTCCGCACATTGACGCATGGCCACCCGGGATCGACGAGGGGGCTGCGGGTGTTGTGGATTTCTCTTTTCGTTTTTGCTGTTTCTCCTTGTTTTGCTTCTTGTCGGTGTCGGCTTGTTTTACTTCGAAGTAGCAAATCAACTGAACAGACTCGCTTCGACCATCCCGGTCTCCTTACCTCCGGCGGCATCCAGCCGGCAGGTGTATAACCAGGCAAGACAAAAGATCGACCATTTTTTTGCCGATGCAGGCGAGCGGAGTTTGATATTGTCGGATGCGGAACTGAACGCGTTTTTGGTTGATTCTCCCGAGCTGCGCATCTTGAGTCGTGGCACAGTCGTGATTTTCAATCAGAACTCGGCACACGTGTATTGCAGCCTACCGGTGAATCTGCCGTTCCAGTCTCGCAGATATTTAAATTACACAATCCACCTACGTCCATCGATGCGCGGCGAGGATTTCGAGTTGAACGTTTTCCGAGTTGACCGAGAGGGCAAAGCTCTAGGCCCGGCAGAACTACGCCAGTTGGAAATCGTCGCCGTACCCTCTATCGAAAAAATGCTGTCGATCTGGAACAAGGTGCAAATGGATCGGTCGGTGCGCGACGTCCGCATCGAGAACGGAAACCTGATTTTGGCGCGCTAACCCGCAAAAATCACACGCTTAGAGAATCGACGAGCTCATTGCGGGTTAGGAAGCTCTTAAACAGACGCTGCGCGTCTGTCTAAGAGCAGGTTTTGCAAATAGATGAATCGAAACAACGTGTTTTAAACGCTTCTCTCTCCAAAAAGCAGTAGAATTTTTCGGCGCAGCCGGAGAATTCTGCTGCCACAGCCTGCATCGCGCATAAATCTCTAAGGATTTGTGAGCGATGCAGGCTAGCTGAATTCAAGAATGAGGTGAATCCAGCGGTCTCAATCCAATGAGGCCATCAATAGAATTGGAATTTACCTCCAACTGGTAGGCCTTAATAGCTTCCTCACCTTTGCGCTCGACCCACGCTTTTAGCTGTGAACGTTGTTCGCGAAACTCGTACAGAGGCACACCAAAGCCGCAGGAGTCGGAGATCCGCATTAAATGAACTCTGATGATCGAGCGGATACCGGCTCTCGACGGAAAAATCGATTTCAATCGTTCAAAGTCGCAATTCCACGGTTCGATGACTTC
>DASZGG010000247.1:0-13131 GCA_035939025.1 Chthoniobacterales bacterium
TCTCCGTCACTACTCCGTCATCCTCAATCCGCGCGCCACCGACTCCGGGGAGGTACAGCCCGGGTTCGACAGTTAAGACCTGGCCCGGTTTAAATTCGGTCTTTGCGATTCGGGGCTCGTCGTGGATATCGAGTCCGAGCCCGTGACCTAACCCGTGAAAAAAGCCTACCCAACGGCCATTCCGAATTTCCTTGGGATATCCTTTCTCCTCGAAAAATTCCGAGACTTCCTGCTGCAGCGCAGCGCCGGATCCGCCCGCGCGAATCTTCTGCAGCGAAAATTTCTGCGCCTCGAGCACCGTATGCCAGAGCTTGCGTTGAGCCTCACTGGCCTGCCCTTTGACGACGGTCCTCGTCAGATCACCATAGTAACCCGATTCCGCATGCTTAGGGAAAATGTCCAGAATGATCAGCGAATTTGCCTTTAATGGACCGCTCCCGCGATTGTGTGGATCGCACGCCTGATCTCCTCCTGCGACAATCGCGTTCGCGGATACCCCGCCCGCATGCAGTATGGCTGTGTCGATTTCTGCGCGCAATCTCTCCGAAGTCAACGGCTTCCCTGCCCAAACAAGCTTCTTCCCGGATCCGATTTCAGCCGCCTGCAGTATCTCGAGCCCGCGAGCCAGGCCAATCTCGGTAATTCGAACGGCAAGCTGGATCAACTTCAGCTCTTCTGGTGTTTTGAATTCGCGCTCACTCCAGAACGGACCATTAATCGGAACGACCACCACCCCTTCCTTTGCTAGTTCGGTCGCTAAGCCGATGGGAAAACCGTAGGGAACTGCCGCCCGCCGGATGCGGCGATTCCGTAAAAATTGGGCAATCGTCTTTTCGATCGGTGGTTTGCTCTTTAGCCGCTTCTCCAGCGCGTGCTCAATGCTCGACAAGGGGATGAGCTCGTCAACCTTCGCTTGCTTCCGTCCGCGATCGATCTCGAGATCGCTTAAAAGAATCGTTTTCTTGCCATTCTGCAGCAAAAACAAAAACGCGTCGGGAACAGAAAATTTCGTCGCGTAAAGCATATCGGCAGACTCTTCACTCGAGGCAAATATAAGTCGCGGAAGGCGATCGTTAACCATAGATGGAATTGGAGACCGAAGAAGCGGAGAATTCAAGAATTCAGACTGCTTTTCGACACGACTGTAATGACCAGGCGGTCTCGACGAAGTTGGCGACGCCTTGCAAACGCCGACACGCCGACACGCCGATACGCCGATACGTTCCCCTAGCTAGCCGCCGCCCTGAAAAGAGCAAAAGCGGGAGCTTTCGCTTACACTAAAAACAGCAACGCCAATCCAAATACGAGTGCGCCAACGAAAAAACTCATCACCGTAAATCCCATCACGCGCCGCAAACTAATCCCTGCAATCGCTAAAACTGGCAATGCCCAAAACGGTTGGATCATATTGGCGACTTGCTCACCCATGGCAACCGCCATTGCGGTTGCCGCCTGGGAGACATGAAGCTGCGCAGCCGCCGGCACTGCAAATGGGCCTTGCACCGCCCAATGTCCTCCTCCGCTCGGAATAAACAGACTGATAATTATCGAAGCAACAAAGTTCCAGAACGGAAGGGTTTGAGCGTTCGAAAACGCGATGAAAGCTTTGGAAATGACATCTGCCAGCCCGGTGGTGGTCATTACGCCCATGATACCTCCGTAGAGCGGGTATTGCAGAATCAACGGTCCTGTGACACGAGCCGCATTATTGACCGCTTCGACGTATGCTATCGGCCTCCAGTGCAAAAGTAGGCCAGCGAGGAAAAACAGGAAAATCACAGAGTTGATATCCAAATTAAAACCGGATTTTGCCCAAGTGATTCCAAGGGCCGCGACACCGGAAACGACGATCGTAAGATTCAATGGCCAGGCTCTCTCCAGCCTGCGCGCCAGGGTCGGGCGCTCATCTGGCTTCACAATACGTACCTGATCCTCCGCGATCAGCCGTGCGGCATCGGCTGCGACCGTGTCGGTTTCTGCCGGTTGGATCGCGCAGTATAGAAGCGGAACGAGAACCACTAACAGAAGCACCGGGAGAAGGTTAAAAGGGGCAAAAACCGTCTCGTTTAGAGGCAACACCTTACCAGTCAGCTTTTGGACAACATTGAGGACCGAGCCCGGTGTTGCCTGAGCCAACGCAATCGAACTGGACAGACCACTGGCCCAGATAATCCAGCCAGAGTAAGCCGCAGCAACCAGCCAGCCAAAATCAATCCTGATCCGCTTGGCAATTTCGCGCGCCAATAATCCGGCCACCACCAGACCGCAACCCCAGTTCACAAAAGAGGTAACCATGACCGTAGTCACAATGACGACGACCGCTCGCTTTGGGGTCGTCGCAACTCCCGCCAATCGGGCCAGGAACTGCCTGACAGGGCGGGAATTCGACAGCGCATATCCGGTGACTAACACCAGCACCATTTGGAAGGCGAACGCCAAAATGCTGAAAAGGCCGCTATACCATCCGGTGAGAATGACGTCCGCCGAGCCCTTTGGCGCAAATATCACCGCCAACAATGCGGTCACGATCGTTAGTACAACCGCAAAAATGTATGGATCAGGTGTGATTCGTTCGAATAGGAAGAGAAAGAACGAAGTTACGCTCGAGAGTAGCGTTCGCCGTTTATGCTGCGCTAAACTAGAATCCTCGCCTGCGTTCGGGGAAGCATTGGGGATGGGCATATAAACTGTCCGTACCGGACCAACACCATTTTCGGTGGATTCGCTACACGTTAAGTTGTTCTAACGCGCAAAAAAACACACGCTTTAGGAATCGACGAGCTCATTGCGGGTTAGAAAGCCTGACCGCCACGATCAACCTTGCGAGCGATACCATTCCGCCACCTCTAAAAACGGCCTCAGCGAGTCCGGGTTGCTCATCGCTTCGCGACTAACTGATCTGGTAACTTCGAATCCCTGGAAGATCCGTTTTACTGGGACCTCCAGCTTCTTTCCATTCAGCGTCTGCGGGATCTCCGGAACAGCGAAGATCGCATCGGGAATATATCGGGGCGACAATTGCGCTTTGATCTGTTCACGGATTCGATTGGTCAACGCCTCATCGAGCACGATTGCTTCGCCCAAAACGACAAACAGGAGCAGTCTACCCGATGTTTCTTTCCCACCTTGACCCAGTCCGGTTGTATCGATCACCAGTGATCCAAGGATCTCAGGGGCGGATTCGACCACTCGATAGAACTCGCTGGTGCCCATCCGCACCCCACCCCGATTCAGGGTTGAATCAGATCGACCATAAATCACACACTGGCCGGTGTCGGCGTCGATCTCGATCCAATCCCCATGGCGCCAGATACCAGGGTAATGCTCGAAGTAAGCTTGCCGCAGCCGGGAGCCGTCAGCATCGTTCCAGAAACAGACCGGCATACAGGGCATTGGCGCGGTAAGCACCAGTTCCCCTACCTCGTTCCACAGCGGACGACCATTGCCGTCCCAAGCCTCAATCGGCGCACCCAACCCTCGGCATTGCAGCCTCCCGGTGTACACGGGAAGCCAAGGGTGCGAAAGAACGAAGGCCGTGCAGACATCCGTCCCTCCGCTTACTGAACCAAGCCAGACGTTCGCCTTAACGTTATCGTAGACCCATCGAAAACCGTCCGCCGGCAACGGCGCACCAGTCGACCCGATGGAGCGCAGTGATTGAAGCCTGAACTCTTTGCCAGGTTCGAGCTGTTCTTTTTGACAAGCCAGCAGGAATGGCGCGCTGGTCCCGAAATAGGTGATCGCTTCCGTCTCGATCAATTTCCAGAGAACTCTCAAATCTGGATATTTCGGACTTCCGTCATAAAGGACCACACTGGCTCCGAGCCCGAGGCCGGACACCAGAAAGTTCCACATCATCCAGCCAGCCGTTGTGTACCAGAAGAATCTGTCTCCGGGTTTGAGATCCAGGTGCAGGGATAACGCCTTGAGGTGTTCCAGCAGAATGCCGCCATGTCCGTGTGCGATCGGCTTCGGCACACCCGTCGTTCCCGAAGAGTACAAGATCCATAGCGGATGATCGAAAGGCACACCTTGGAAACAAAGTGTTGCGCCGGACCGTCCGGGACCAATAAGATCCGACCAGCGCAACACTGAAATTGCGCCGCCGAAATCAGGTGTATTGTCCGCATGTGGAATCATGATCACCTGACGAAGCGTCGGTAGGCCTGCGGCAATTTCGGCGAGCGCCATTCTTCGATCATACTGCTTTCCTCCGTACCGATAGCCGGCCAAGGCAAATAAAACCTTCGGTTCGATCTGGGTGAGACGCTCGAGTACACCCTTGCTCGAAAGTTCCGGCGGACAGTTGGACCAAATCGCTCCTAGACTCGCCGTGGCCAGGAAGGCAACCAAAGTCTCTATCCGATTCGGCAGGTAGCCTGCGACCCGGTCACCGCATCGCACTCCAAGACGGCTGAGCGCGGAAGCAAGCTGTGCCACCTGTTCGATTAACTCCTTCCGGGTTAGAGCCTGCCGGTTATCCGGCTCTCCTGGTTCGGCACAACAAAGGACTGCCAGTCGATCATCGGATACGGGGACTTCGCTCAGCCCGAATCGAAGCAGGTGTTCAGCATAATTGACGGTCCCACCCGGGAACCACCTCGTCCGGAGTGGATCCGTATCATGGTGGAGGACTCGCTCTGTGGCCGTGTGAAACCGGACGTCAAAGAACTCGGCGATTGCGCGCCAAAAGCCGTCCAGATCTCGCACGGACCAATCGTAGAGAGAACGGTGATCGTTTAGGTCCAAGCCGCGCTTGTCGTGTAACCAGCGTTGGAATCGCGTCAAATTGCTATCCTTAATCTGATCGCGGTGCGGCTGCCAGAGTGGTTCCAAGGATTGCGGGGGGACTCCCATCGCTGATCTCGATTTGTTCAATGAAACTGACCGCAAAATGTTAGGTCGGCTTTGCAGCAAGCGCAATCCAGAACCGTAAGCGAAGGCTCCAGCCTTTGCCCGGCCATAGCGCACCACGCATGGCAAAAGCTGGAGCTTTCGCTTACGCCTCCCCTTGACAAACCTCGGCAGTCGCGCTTTTTCTAAGCTCCTTCCAAAAAAGTGAACCAACCCTCCTGACTCGAGTGCCTACCTCCGAAAATGATCATCGTTGAGCAGCTAACCAAGAGCTTCGGACCTAAGCTCGCGGTCGATAATATTTCATTTTCGGTTGAGAAAGGCGAAGTCCTCGGGTTTCTCGGACCGAACGGTGCCGGCAAATCGACCAGCATGCGCTTGATCACAGGTTATCTGCCGCCGTCCGCCGGAAAAGTCTCGGTATGCGGTTTTGATGTGGTCGAGGAACCACTGAAGAGCCGGCGCAAGATCGGTTATCTCCCTGAAAACGCGCCAATTTACAGCGACATGTCTGTGTTCGGTTTCCTAAAGTTTTGCGCGGAGTTACGCGGACTTTTCGGCGAGGCCAGGAACAAGGCCATCGAGCGTGTTGTTCAACTCTGCTTTCTCCAACCTGTGCTTGAGCAGAGCGTCGATACACTCTCGAAAGGATACCGTCACCGGACTTGCCTGGCGCAAGCGATCATCCACGATCCCGAAGTGTTGATCCTGGATGAACCGACCGACGGGCTCGATCCCAACCAGAAACATGAAGTCCGAACCCTGATCCGGCGAATGGGAAAGGATAAAGCGATCATCTTCTCGACCCATATTCTCGAGGAAGTGGAATCCGCGTGTACCAGGGCGATCATCATCGATCGAGGGAGAATCGTCGCCAACGGCACCCCGGACGAGTTGAAAGCCCGGGCGCCATTGGCCGGAACGATCATTGTCGCGTTGCGAGGAATTACCTGGCAGGCAGTTGAGACCGAACTCGGCAAGCTCCGTTTTCTGGAAAAATCTGAACTGATCTCAGAATCTGGCTCCCGCGTCACGGCCCGGCTCCAACCCAAAGGGGATTTGTTAGCCGAAGTACTGACATTGGCACAGACACAAAGATGGCAGGTCGAACATCTAAACGTCGACGAAGGTCGATTAGAAGATGTGTTTCGGTCAATCACTCTGCCCGACACCAAACCCGCCTCAGCTAAATGAAAACGATTTGGACCATCGCACGTAGAGAGCTGGGAGCCTATTTCTCATCACCCGTTGCGTACGTATTCATCGTTATTTTCCTGCTTCTCACGGGCTTTTTTACTTTCATGGTGGGACGATTTTTTGAACGTGGCCTGGCGGATCTGCTTCCATTTTTCGTCTTCCACCCATGGTTATACTTGTTCCTCGTACCCGCAGTCGGGATGCGACTCTGGTCTGAGGAGCTGCGCCTGGGGACAATTGAGCTCTTGTTCACCATGCCGGTGACTCCTTGGCAGGCAATCCTTGGGAAATTTTTGGCAAGCTGGTTATTCCTGCTTATCGCGCTGGCGCTGACCTTTCCTATGGTGGTGACCGTTTCTTACCTTGGGCATCCGGATCTGGGCCGGATTTTGTCAGGGTATGGCGGCAGTTTGCTGATGGCCGGCACGTTCCTGGCCATTACCTGTATGACCTCTTCGCTGACGCGCAACCAGGTCGTCAGCTTTATTCTGTCTGTGGTGATCTGCCTATTTCTGATCCTTTGCAGCTGGCCTCCCATCACCGACATCCTTGTCAATTGGGCACCCGCTTGGTTAATCGATGGGTTCGCCGGGATCGGGGTAATGACCCATTACGAAGGCTTCCAGCGCGGCGTTATCGATAGCCGCGATCTGCTCTTCTTCCTTAGCGTCATCGTTTTCTTTCTTTTCACCACCAGCGTGATTCTTCGCGCCCATCGTGCATAGCCGTATGAAAGGTAAATATCATAGTTTACTCTATTCGGTCGTTGGGGTGGTGGCGGTTCTCATTATAATCGTTGGGATTAACCTGTTGGGCGGCCTCTTCAAGTTTCGATCCGACCTGACAGAGAACAGGCTCTACACGCTTTCGAACGGCACGAAGAAGATCCTCAAAAAGCTCGATACCGACGTGGTGATCAGGTTTTACTTCAGCAAAGATAATGCCTCGGTTCCGGTTCCTCTCCGGACTTACGCGCAGGAAGTGCAGGATCTGTTGGAGGAATACCAACAATTCAGTCACGGCCGGATTAAAGTCGTGAAGTTAGATCCAAAGCCGGATTCAGACGCAGAAGATTCGGCAAATCTGGATGGCATTGAGGGCCAGGACGTTAACCTCACGGACAAAATCTATCTCGGGATCGCGGTCAGTTGTCTTGATTCTAAAGCGACGATCCCATACCTCAGCCCGGATCGAGAGACTTTGCTCGAGTACGATTTATCCCGTGCGATTTCAAGCGTCGCGAATCCGAAGAAGGCAGT
This sequence comes from Chthoniobacterales bacterium, assembly GCA_035939025.1. Classification (GTDB taxonomy): domain Bacteria; phylum Verrucomicrobiota; class Verrucomicrobiia; order Chthoniobacterales; family JAFAMB01; genus JAFAMB01. Next base: position 7,311 of record DASZGG010000247.1, read on the forward strand.
GATTGGTGTGATGAGCGCGCTTCCTGTCACCGGTCGTGAAGCGTCTCCAATGATGATGCAGCCGCGCCAGCAACCAAGTCAGCCGTGGATCTTCCTAACCGAATTAAAGGAAAACTATGCGGTCCGTGATATTCCCATGACAGCGGAGAAGATCGATGACGATGTCTCGGTGCTCGTCCTTGTCCATCCCCAAGGCATCAGCGATCAGGCCCAATATGCTATTGATCAATTTTTGCTTCGTGGCGGAAAAATGGTCGCGCTCCTCGATCCGTACTCTTTTGTCGAAGCCCAAACTGCCGGGCCTTATGGAGGGGCCGCCGGATACGATTCAACACTGGCTAAGCTGCTTCCCGCCTGGGGAATCCAGTTTTCAGTAACGAAAGTCGTGGCAGATCCGCTTTTTGCCACTCAGGTGCAACGCGAGAATGACGTACAATCAGATCCGACGATCCTCTCGGTCACCAGCGACGGTATCAACAAACAGGATGCGTTGGGCGCTGCAATCAATGATCTCCTGTTGCCATTTGCCGGCGCGTTCACGGGCACTCCGGCGGACGGTCTGAAAGAGGATGTGCTGGTTAAATCCACGAATCAGGCAGGGCTTGTCGATACGTCAATTTTGCAGGAAGGGGCAGACGCCGTTCGCAAACAGCTGAAGAGCGCCAATACTTCGTATCCGATTGCGATTCGGTTGAGCGGAAAATTCAAAACAGCTTTTCCAAACGGTAAACCTGAACCAAAAAGCTCTCCGGAGCCTTCCCAAAGCCCGAAACCAGAATCCGCTCCGTCGACAACGCCAACACCGAAAGTCGAGAGCCTTAAAGAGGGCCAGTCAGGAGGAGTCGTCATTCTGGTGGGTGACTCTGATTTCGCATACGATGCGATCGCCGGAAGAGCTCAACAGGTGCTGACTCAAACGGTATTTGTACCGTCGAACGGAAACTTGAATTTCATTCAGAGCTGTGTCGAACAACTGGCGGGCGATTCCGACCTGATTGGGATCCGGAGCCGATCCTCGGGGAACCGTTCATTTGTCGTCGTGAACAAAATGGAAGCTGCAGCCGAACAGAAATACCAAAGCAAGATCGACGAACTGGAAGACAATTTAAATCAGACGCGGCAGAAATTAGCGTCCCTGCAAACCAACAAGCAGACCGATCAGAAGACGCTATTGTCTCCAGAGCAGCAAGCCGAAATCAAAAAATTTCAGGAGAACGAGGCCACCGTCAGTCAGGAATTGAAGCAGGTCCGGAAGAACCTTCGTCAGGAGATCGATTCGCTTCAGGACACCGTGAAGTGGATCGATATTGCCGGGATGGCTGTGATTGTGACACTCGTCGGCTTGACGCTGGCTTTCGTGAAACGTCGTAAACGTGCTGCGCGATGAGGAAGAATCACCTTCTGTTGTTGGTCGCAGCGGCGATTTTGGTGGGTCTGGCCGCCATCTATTTGCAGATCTCGCGATCTGCAGGGTGGAATGAGTCCAGAACGGATCGGAGTATTTTTCAAAACTTGGCGATAAACGATGTCACGAAGATTCAGATCCGGTCCACTACCAGTACCGTGACTTTGGAGAAGAAGGGTGACCAATGGCGCGTAGCGGAAAGAGATGATTATCCAGCGGACTTCGAGAAGATTCGCGATCTGATCAAGACACTTTGGTCACTAAAGGCCGGCCAGGAAATGCAGGTCGGACCGTCTCAGTTTGGAAGACTAAAGGTTCTTCCGCCCGGTCAGGGCAGTGATGCGGGAATAGAAATCGACCTGAAAGGCGAAAAGGAAGCGAACATAGCCTCTTTAATCGTCGGGAAATCCGTCGACCGCAGCGACAATGCGACCGGCGCTGCAGCGTCCGGGAGATTCATCTTTAATCCAGCGGTGAAAGATCGCGTTTACCTGGTCTCCGAAACATTCGATGGTATCGACCCTCTTTCTGTAGGACCGTGGCTTGACAAGAAGTTCATCGTTCCCGGTGATCTAAAGGAGATCGACCAGGCGGCCTGGTCCAATAACCCGGGCTGGAAAGTCATTCGCGATGATCCGAAGGCAGATTGGAGGTTGGAGAACCCGCAGTCCGGTGAAGTCTTGGACAAGCCATTCGCGCAAAGCTTGTCAAACTTTGCTCCCAGTTTCACAGATGTCCGCCCAGCATCGGCATCGCCGGATGAAACCGGGTTAAACAATCCGTTTCAGATCCGGATCAAGGCCTTTGATGGTTTTACTTACGATCTCCTCCTGGGCAAACAAGGTCCGGATAAGACGCGTTACCTCCAACTGCGAGTAAGCGCCGACCTCCCGTCTGTTCGAACACCGGACCCGAAGGAGAGCCAGGAGGATAAGAAAAAGAAAGACAAAGAATTCGACCAGAGAAACGCAGATCTTAAACAGCGGCTCGAGAGAGAAACACAGTTTGAGAAGTGGGTCTTTCTAGTCCCCGACTGGAGCCTTGAACAGATTCTGAAACGGAGAGATGAAATTGTTGCGAAGGCCTCGCCATCACCCATTCCGCCCGGTGCTACGCCTTCGCCAATCTCATCAACACCTTCTCCGCGCCCCGAAGCATCCACCTCACCTTCGCCCACGTCCACGCCCTCACCCTCACCCAGCACCAGCGAAGGCCCGAGCCCGAGTCCCACCGCCGGATCGTAATTGGACAGGTCACGAAACGGCTTCCCTCAAGGGATCGACGAGGACGAGGACGATTCCAGATTTCGGAATTTGGGCTAAAACGAGCTTCCAGACCCGCTCCGGAGCGCGCAGGCGTGCGTCCCCTGCCGCTCCTTTTTTTTAGAACGTTTCTTGGACCGTACTTGGGTTAGAATGTCAAGGTTGTGACTCCACTGACACTAAATGGTTTCTATAATAAATTCGACGTCGAAAGCCTCGAACGGCGTGAACCAGATGATTATCGAACGCCTTTTCAGACAGACAGAGATAGAATTATCTACAGCTCAGCCTTTCGTCGACTGCAAGCCAAGACTCAGGTTTTTCTTTCTGGCGAGTTTGACTTTTACCGGACGAGGTTGACTCATTCGCTCGAAGTCGCTCAGATCGGGCGCTCTATCTGTTCGTTCTTGAAACAGACATCCCCGTTTCTGGACGATAATTTTTCCGTCGATCCGGATCTGGTGGAGGCTATCTGCCTGACACACGACATCGGCCATTCCCCATTCGGTCATGCCGGCGAACGGACTCTGCATCACTTGATGAAGCAGTATGGAGGCTTTGAAGGAAACGCGCAAAGTCTCCATATCATCGTGGATACCATTTATCCCGGACTGGATTCACGGCGCGGCATGAATCCCACCAGAGCGTTCATGGACGGTATCTTTAAATACAAGCGGCTTTCCCGGGAGGATCCGGAGGCTCTCAACCAATTCATCTACGATGAGCAGGCTTATTTGCGAACATTCGTTCTGGGCGAGATCGATCTAGATAAGATTCCCGACTTGAATCACTTCCGAAGCCTGGAATGCGAAATCATGGACTGGGCGGACGATAGTGCGTATTGCTTGAACGATCTCGTTGACAGCATTAACGCGGGTTTTCTACGGTTCGAAAGAGTTCAACGTTGGGCGGAATGCCAGAATCTCCGGGGAGAACAAGCTCAACACGCAGAAACGGTTCTCTCGGCTATTCGTGAGCGTAAGGCAGAGTCGCGTTTCAGTAAAAAGATCGGCGCGTTCATACGTTCTTGTTCACTGGGCGAACGCTCAACTTCAGCGTTGACCACCACTAACCGGTATCGCTTCCATTTGCTTATTGACCCGGCTGTTCGCATCGAGGCCGATTTTTACAAGAGATTGTCGCAGGAACTCGTTTTCGATCATTCGCAGCTTCATCAACTTGAGCGCAAAGGTCGGGTTATTCTGGAAGGCATATTCGAGGCATTCTCCGAAAGTTATTTGAGCCAAAGCGGACTACGAATTATGCCGGAAAGCTTCGACCGGATAATCCGCCTTAAGAATGATCGCCGGGCACGCGCGCGAGTTCTGTGCGATTACATTGCCGGCATGACTGATGGGTTTGCCATCAGGACATACAAACGATTATTTGACCCCGGTTTCGGATCAATTCTCGATCTCGGCTGACTGGTCAGACCGCGCGCTTTCAGTTCAGCGCTTGTCTTTTTCTTAACCTATTCTTGGACCTCCTCAGCCGTGACGATAGCTGGAAGCTGAGCCCGATAGCGACAGCGGCTAAGAGCACTTGGTAATTGGCTGGCTCTGGAATAACAACAATCGGCGCCAAGTTGTATTGAGGTGAACCCGTGAGCGGGCTGTCACTGACGCCAAAACTGCCTACGAGGATACCTTGGGGATGCGGCACATCGCCGATTTCAGTCGGCGTTATATTGATCAGGTCGTTGTCGTCCGGGAAGATCCAGTTCGGATTGTTCGGCGCGGTGAATATTCCCTGTTCTGTTGCAGCCGCAATCGTCGGTGCATTGAAGACCCAATAATAGATCTGTTGATGAGCGATGCTGAAGGTCTCGCTGCCAACAATTACTTTATCGGTAGAAGCATTAGTGTCGGTCAACCAGAAGCCGGGAGCCGGTTGGGGCGTTAAGGGATGATTGTCACCGATCCGGGCACTTGCATACGGAACGAATTTGGCGTCCAGCAGACTCACGCTCGAAGCGTCGGCCTGAATCTGGAAGGGAGTCAGGCCGAAGCTGCCGAGTAACGCCAGGTCGCCTACCGGCAAGTCCACGCCATCGGCAGTCGCCACACTATTGACGCCGTACGCTCCCCAGATAACTTGGGCTTGCGGAGTTCCTTGTGCGTGACTTGACGGCGCAAGCGAGAACTCGGCAATCGCGGCAGCCGTCAGCAGTATGGTTCGGATGATCGTTTTTAGCATTTTAGATGAGCATTGACCTGGTTTGTTTGCGTGTACTCCGAGAGGAAGGTTTGCGAATGGGTTAATAGGGCTGCGGCATGGTCCAAAGGAATGAGGCTCGGTTTTCCAACCGCTTGATGAAGATGGCTCCGGTCGTAGGCAGAACAGTATTCGAAGCGTCGACGCGGGTATTGGCGGCTGATCTCCAGCCAGTGCCTCCCAGGCCACTGGTTTTGAAGTAATAAAGGGAGTAGGCGCCCGTCGCCGGATCGAACAGCAGGACCTGGTCAGCCGTCGTCGCGGTTCCCCCAGCCAAACCCGTGTGGGAATTACCGGTGTATAGCCCGCTTGAACCTAACGTCAGGGTTCCCGCCGGATACAAATTGGCGACCAGGTTCAAATTTGACTCGACCGGTACCTGCGTCGGGCCGCTCTTCACCGCACCGGTCAAAATCAGACCAATCTCGCCTGGCACTTTGCGAACGATGACCACGCCTTGATCCGGATAGAGCGTGGTACCTGCGGCATCTGTGACTGCATCGGTGGCCGACCTCCATCCCGTGCCTCCGAATCCCCCTGTTTTGAAATAGAAGGTCAAGAAAGTTTGCGTCACGGGGTTCAACACCAAAACTTCATCAGCCTCTGAAACGCTGGCCCCGCCAGTTAGCGTTTCGTCGTCTTCTCCAAACACATCTCGAAGCGTGCGATGTCTGCGGATTCTATAAAGCTCGCTGCCCTTCAGCAGCGGCGATAGATCGTCGTACGTCGTCAGCGTCTTACCGATCACGTTGGTCGCGAGGATATCGGTCATCAGGCCCGCGTATCGTCCAGAAACGATCTCAATGAAAAACTCCCCGTTAGCTCCATTGAATTCATTAGCCGTCCACACGGCGTTCACATCCGTAACCGAGTGATTCCCGGATAATGTGATTTTTCCTTGGTAGCTCACCGGATTCATGAGGCTTATTCCGAGAAATGA
>DASZGG010000248.1:0-11681 GCA_035939025.1 Chthoniobacterales bacterium
TCAACGCCCGACGAATATCCTTGGACGCTTCATTTGGTCTGGAAGCTTCTGCACAACGATCCAGGCGCCTTAAGCCTGTTTCAAGACAATCCTTTTCCTCAGAACCCGCCGCGCTACGTGCGCGCGCTACTCTACCAATACGAATTCGCGGAACCGGGTAATCCCGATGGCCGATGGTGGAGTCGTAAAGAGCTCGGCCCATGGCTTCCTCCCCTTTCAGCGGATGATCCCTGGCTCAGGGAAGTGCTGCAGCGAGCCGGCTGGTTACCCGAGGGCTTGGCACCATAGATCGAGTCTCGCACGGAGGCCTTTTCAGCGATTGATCAATCGATCGATGCCGCTTTTAACCTAAATTCCGAAAATCTGAAATCGTCCTCGTCGTCGTGCTCGTCCTCGGTGCATTGGGATTCCGTGACCGCAAAGAGACCGATGGAACTAATTTGTTCTGTTAGTCTGATTGCGAAACGATCCGGATTCTCGAGGACGATAACGAGTCCTCAATTTCGGAGTTTAGGTTAAAACAAGGATTCATCCGGAACAGAATTGTAGGTGGCACAGACCGTCTGCCCTACTCCTCAAATCTGTGGAATCTGCGAAATCTGCGGTTTCTAATTCGGAATTTAGGTTGAAAGGCCCTTCCCGGTCTACCGGGAATAAAGCTCAACAACCAGCTGCTCATTGACAATCGGCGCAATCTCTTCACGGGTAGGAATCCGCATAACTTTACCTTGGAATTGATCCTTCTCCGCGACCAGCCAATCTGGCACCGGCTGAATCTGAGTAAGCTCAAGGTTGCGAGCGATCAGACGCCGAGAACCCGGTTTATCTTTAATTGCGACAGCATCTCCCGCTTTCAGATTGTAAGAGGCGACGTCCACCTTCCGGCTGTTCACGGTGACGTGTCCGTGATTTACCAGTTGGCGAGCTGCGTTGCGAGAATTCGCGAATCCGAGTCGATAAACTACATTATCGAGCCGGGTCTCCAGCATCTGCAGCAAGGTTTCACCGGTGACGCCGCGTTTTCGTAGAGCAGTCTCAAAATAACGGCGGAATTGACGTTCGAGCAAGCCATACTGATGGCGCAATTTCTGCTTCTCGGCGAGAGCGGTAGCGTAATCTGATTGCTTCCGGCGTGAACCCTTCGGGCCGTGCATTCCGGGTGGATAATTCTTCCTCTCCAGGGCTTTGCTCGGACCAAACAGAGCAACTCCGTACCGACGACTAATTTTGGATTTGGGACCTGTGTAGCGAGCCATGATAAAGTTCCTCCTCGAGTATCAGACGCGGCGCTGTTTCGGCGGGCGACAGCCATTATGCGGAACCGGTGTAACATCCCGGATAACCGAAATATCAAGACCGATCGCTTGAATCGCACGAACGGCGGACTCGCGTCCGGCGCCCGGGCCTTTGACCAGCACTTCAACTTCCTTCAGGCCATGTCCCATGGCTTGGCGGCATGCGTCCTGGGCGACCAACTGCGCAGCGTATGCCGTACTCTTCCGGGATCCCTTAAATCCGACTTTGCCCGCGCTCGACCAACCGATCACATTGCCGTTCAGGTCGGTGATTGAGACGATTGTGTTGTTAAACGTCGCCAGGATGTGAGCGACTCCAGCAGCGACGTTCTTGCTACCCTTGGCTTTGACGATCTTCGGCTTATCAGCTTCTCCGCCGTCGAGTGAGAGAGTCACTTTCGCGGCTTCCGGGCTGGTCGTCTCCTTCTTGGTTTTCGGTTTGGGAGTACGTACTGCCTTCGCCGGTTCAGCGGTCGGAACCGGTGCCGGCGCCTCGGCAGCGGTCACTGGAGGTGCAACAGACGCCGATTCATTTTTCGGAGCGGGTGTGGGTGTCGTAGTTTCGTTAGCCATTCCTTAATTCCTTCGATTAGACTTTCCCTGCCTTCGCATCCTTATTGCGCTGCACGCCGACAGTCTTCCGCGGGCCCTTCCGAGTACGAGCGTTGGTCGAAGTTCTTTGACCGCGGACGGGAAGACCGCGGATGTGGCGAATTCCCCGATAGGACCGAATCGCCTGCAAACGCTTCAGGTTTCCTTGGATATCCCGCCTGAGATCACCTTCTATCAGTAATCCGCTTGCATTGATTGCGTGAACAATTTCACCCAACTGTTCGGGCGTCAGGCTTTTGGCGCGCAAGTTTGGGTCAATGTTCGCCTGCTCAAGGATCTTCTTCGCTGTCCGGAGTCCGATGCCGTAAATGTAGGGCAGTGAAGCTTCGATCCGCTTATCTCCAGGTATATCAACTCCAAGTATTCGAGGCATATCTAATCATCCGAGCCCACTGGGTGGTTCAATCAGCCGAGGCTGTTGAAACCAGACAGCTTAGCCCTGTCGCTGTTTGTGCCGTGGATTTTTGCAAACCACACGGACGACATTTCTTCTCTTTATAATTCTGCAACTCTCACAGAGCCGCTTAACCGAAGGTCGCACTTTCATCCAAATCCGTTCTCAGGAGACAAAAAAACGCAGCCCGAGGAGATCCTCTCTCAGGAGCGTTTCTCATTTACAACCTCACTTTTGCCGGAAGGTTATTCGGCCTTTCGTCAAGTCGTAAGGCGACATCTCTACCATAACTTTGTCTCCTGGCAAGATCCGAATGAAATGTAAACGCATTTTTCCGGAGATATGCGCCAAAATCCGGTGTCCGTTCGGTAGCGCCACCCGAAACATCGTGTTCGGCAACAACTCGACTACCTTGCCTTCAACTTCGATGACGTCTTTTCGCGCCATGTCAAAATCTCTGGTTCACTTTTCGTCACTAAAACGGTGTGTTCAAAATGTGCAGACGGAGAGTGATCGGCCGTAACGACCGTCCAATCGTCATCCAATACCTTCACCGTGGCCCGGCCCATATTAACCATCGGTTCTATAGCCAGAGTCATTCCGGCTCTTAATTTGGCCGTGGCCCCTGATGTACGATAGTTCGGGATCTGCGGTTCTTCATGAAGGTTGCGGCCGACTCCGTGGCCCACAAATTCTCTGACTACGCTGAATCCGTTGGACTCGACTTCATCCTGGATAGCCGCGCAGACTTCGCCCAGACGGTTGCCTTCGCGAGCGTTTTCAATCCCCTTGAAAAGAGCCTCTTCGGTCACCCCAAGGAGACGCTGCACGTCATCATTCACAACCCCAACGGCAATCGTCGCTGCGGTATCTCCGACGAAACCGCTTAGCACAACACCAATATCCAGCTTCACGATATCCCCGTATTGAATCCGGCGGGAGCTGCCAATTCCGTGAACAACCTCGTCGTTCACCGAAATGCAGATATGACCGGGAAACTGCCTGTAACCGAGAAAGGCGCTCCTGCAACCGGCCATCTCCATCAGCTTCGCTGCGGATTGATCCACATCTCTCGTTGTGATCCCGGGACACAGCATCGAGGAAAGCTGCTCAAGAATTTTGCTCGCCAACTTGCAAGACGCTCGCATCCTGTCGATTTCGTGCGGTGTTTTGATCGGGATCATTCGATTATCAGTCGGCTCACGTCGTTAAAAACCGATTCAGCCCCACGGTCGGCGTCGACGCGTGCCAATATACCTCGTCTCTTGTAAAAGTCTGTCACCGGAAGAGTTTTCTCCCGGTACTCCAGCATACGCCGCTCCAAGGCAGTGTCGGTATCATCTGCCCTGGCTTCGAGCTTGCCGCCGCAGTTGGGGCACGGATCGCCCTCGTCTCCAACATGCCGGCCGATGCTGATCACTTTCCCGCAATTGGAACAGGTCAACCTTCGCAACATGCGAGCCCGGATTGTCCCGTCTGAAATTTCCAAAAAAATGACCAGTTCGAGCCCTGTTGAGCGGTTGTTGAGCAAAAGCTCGAATTGCTCGGCTTGCGCCACGGTTCTAGGGAAGCCGTCGAATAAAAAAGAATCGCCGATCTTCTCTAACCACTCACCGACCAACTCCAAAATCAGGCCGTCCGGCGCAAGTCCACCCCTACTGATGATCTTGTTCGCGGCAACCCCGACCGGCGTTCCGCATTTAGCCTCTCTTCGAAGGATCGCTCCCGTTGACGTCGCGGGTATGCCGAAGCGCTTCTGTATAAGCTCTGCCTGCGTCCCTTTGCCCGAGGCCGGCGGCCCTAAAAGAACCATTCGCTTCTTCACCCCAACGCACTATCTCTGGTTGACAAATATCGAGACGGCCACTCCCGCAACGGCCAACACAGCGAACGCCAACCACATCCACAGCAGAACGCTCTCCTTCACCACCCTCCCGGTGCCGCCTACCGCGCGTTCGAAACGACCTCTTATGCGACCCTTACGCAAAAAACCATCATAGTGCCGCTGAATCAGGTGAGTCTCGACCTGCCGCATCGTATCCAGGAGAACGCCAACAATGATGAGAAGGCTCGTTCCACCAAAAAAACGAGCCGTCATTCTCGGAACTCCAAGCCAGGTAATCATCGTTTCCGGAATTACCGCGATAATCGTCAAGAAAAGAGCTCCTGCGAAAGTCAATCGAGTCAACGTGTACTCCAGAAATTCAGCCGTCGGTTTCCCGGGCCGATATCCAGGGATGTATCCATTATACTTTTTGAGATCATCCGCGATCTGAGTCGGCTGAAACTGAATTGCAACCCAGAAATAGCTAAAGAAAAAGATCAGAGCTGCGGTCAATGCATAGTGCCAAACGCCGACCGCCATCGCGTTGGAGAGCGTTACTGCCCATTCCTGGTTCCGGAACGCCATACTCAAAATCGTCGATGGAAACAGAAGGATGGCTTGAGCAAAGATGAGCGGCATGACCCCGACAGCGTTGACCTTCAAGGGTAGATACTGTGTCTGGCCGCCATAGACTTTCCGGCCGACCACACGTTTGGCGTATTGGATGCTGATCTTCCGCTGTCCTTGGGTCAGGGCGATCACGGAAGCGACAACCAAAACCAGGAACGCGATCATCAAAACCAACACCATTGGACTGACCCGACTCGGAGCTCCACCCGCAGGGACGAAAGTGTTCCAAACCTGCACCAAAGCGCCAGGTAGCGACGCGACGATCCCTACCGTAATGATAAGAGATGTTCCGTTGCCGATCCCGCGATCCGTAATCTGATCGCCAATCCACATCAGAAACATCGTTCCCGCACTTAATGTCAGCGTAGCAATAAACTGGAAGCCAAAACCCGGATTCTCGACCAATGGACCCAGGCGCGCCGTTACTGCGTCGATTCCCTGTAAGAAAGGATTTGAAGAAGGATTCTGCATCGACACTGCCAGCAAATATCCCTGAAAGATGCAAAGACCGAGGGTTACGTACCGGGTATATTGAGTGATCTTTTGCCGGCCACCATCCTCCCGAGCCAGCTTGTTCAGGCGCGGAACCACCGCAGTGAGCAACTGCATCATGATGGATGCGCTGATGTACGGCATAATGCCCAGAGAAAAGACGGCGCAATGCTCCAGCGCGCCTCCGGCGAAAATATTAAAAAGAGCGGCTACGCCCCCGCTAGCCGACTTGGCCATGGAGCTTTGAAACCACTCGTTTAGGACGTGGGCATTGACTCCCGGTATCGTAATTGCCGCGCCTGCTCGGACGATCACCAGCATCGCAATCGTAAAGAGAATGCGCTGGCGCAATTCCGGGATCTTAAAGATATTAGTGAATGCGGAAATCATTTGGAGAACGACCGGAGATTAACCGCGAATAACCGCCGATCCCCCAGCCTTCTCGATTCCCTGACGCGCTGTTTCGCTGAATTTGTCGGCTTCGACTGTCAGCTTTTTCGTTAGCGCGCCGCGGCCCAGAACCTTCAGGCCATCAAAGCTTCCGTTGATAAAGCCTTCTTCACGCAGAAGCTGTTCGGTTACGTGCGTACCTTCTTCGAATTGCTCGAGATCACCGAGATTAACGATCGCAAAGGACGTTTTGAATTCAGCGTTGTTGAATCCCCGCTTTGGCAGCCGCCGGATTAGGGGCATTTGTCCACCTTCAAAGCCGAGTCGGATACTACCGCCTGAACGAGCCTTTTGTCCCTTATGACCTTTGCCACTGGTTTTTCCGTGGCCGGAACTTTCGCCGCACCCGAGCCGCTTAACCCGGTGCTTCGCTCCGGGACGCGGTTTCAATTCGTGTAACTGCATAAAATAGTGATTCTCAGTTGGTAGGGACGCGCTCCCGCGCGTCCGGGCTCTTTGATCGATCGTGGCCGGAAGCGCAGCACCAAGCCACTTACCTTGTTTCCTTCCCACGAAGCCTCAGTATATCCTGCCGGCGACGGAGACCGCGCAATGCTTCAATCGTGGCCTTAACAACATTGGCGTGATTGCTCGAGCCAAGCGACTTCGCCAGCACGTCTTTTATACCCGCAGCTTCCACTACAGCCCGCACACCGCCGCCCGCAATCACCCCAGTACCCGGAGAGGCGGGCCGCAACAGCACCCGTCCACCGCCGAATTCTCCGATCACCTCATGAGGAATCGTGTTGTCTTGGACAGCAACCGAAACCATCGATTTGCGAGCAGATTCAGATGCTTTGCGAATGGCTTCCGAAACTTCGTTCGCCTTTCCGAAGCCGTAGCCCACACGTCCCTTGTGGTCCCCCGCGACGATCAGGGCGCTGAAACTGAAACGGCGTCCGCCTTTCACGACCTTTGCACAACGATTGATGAACACCACTTTCTCGGTCGTGTCGCCCTTCTGGGCGTTCCGATCACCCGAACTATCGCCACGACGATTTCTTACATCCATTGCCATAATGTTTCTGCGATCGGGGACCGGTCCACAGACCGATGCCCACTAAATTAGAATTCCAATCCTCCAGCGCGAGCTGCGTCCGCCAACGCTTTCACTTTCCCGTGATAACTAAAACCTCCTCGGTCAAATACCACAGCCTTGATGTTTTTCTGCAAACTTCTTTCAGCGACAAGCGCACCGAGTTTTGCTGCCATCGTTACGTTAGCGTTTGTCCGGCGATTTCCCTTCACACCCGACTCTACGGTCGACGCCGCAGCCACGGTCTTGCCTAGAGAATCGTCGATCACTTGCGCATAAATATGCCGCCCGGAGAAGTGCACCGCGAGACGAGGACGCTTCGCCGTGCCAGTAACACGCCGGCGGATTCGCTGATGTCGAATTCTTATGCGATCAATCGTTTCCATTTTTTGTCAAAGAGACAGATCAGATCTGTCCCAGCTTTGAATGTTGTTACTGAACCGTCTTGCCTTCCTTACGCAGTATCTGTTCGCCAGTGTACCGGATCCCCTTACCCTTGTACGGCTCGGGCGGATAATACGACCGAATATCGGCGGCGACCTGACCAACCATTTGTTTGTCGATGCCCTCGATCAAAATCCTGGTGTTTTCAGCAACCGTGATTTTGATTCCATCTGGAATCGGGAACGCTACCGGATGCGAGAACCCAATATTCAAATTCAGATTCTTGCCCTGCACCTGCGCGCGAAATCCAACACCGTGAATCTCAAGTCCTTTCTGGAACCCCTGGCTTACACCGATCACCATGTTGTGAATCAGGCTGCGCGAAAGCCCGTGGAGCGCCTTTACAGTTCGAGTCTCGGTATTCCGATCCAAAACCGCCTGCTTCCCTTCGATACGGAGCTTGATTTGCTTTGGCAAAACCCACTCCAGCTTGCCCTTTGGACCTTCCACCTTGATCGAACCTGCATCGGTAATGTCCATCTTTACCTTTTCAGGAATTTCGATCGATTTTTTGCCAATACGCGACATACCCAAACCTCCTTACCAAATAAGAGCCAGCAATTCACCGCCAACACGCTCTTTGCGAGCCTCGCGGCCGGTAATAATCCCCCTTGACGTCGAAAGAATTGCCACACCCATTCCACCGAGTACCCGCGGAATATCATCTGAGCCTACGTATTTTCGCAGCCCGGGCTTGCTCATCCTTTTAAGACCGGTCAGTGCCGGAGTACGATTCACGAATTTCATCGTTACTTTGATTTGGGCAGGCTTGCTCTGCGTGTCGACCTCGAACTCAGAGATGTATCCCTCCTGCTTCAGGATGCGGGCAATCTCCTCTTTCATTCGAGAGTAGGGCACCGACACATCACCTCGGTGCGCCTGCGCCGCATTACGAAGCCGTGCCAGAAAATCTGCGATCGGATCTGAGAGGTTACTCATCAATTATTCTCCTGAGAGAGGGCCTTTACGGGCTGTTTCTTATCGCTGAACGGTATGCCCAGTTCGATCAGAAGAGCCTTGGCTTCTTCGTTCGTTTTTGCCGTGGTGACAATCGTGATGTCAAACCCGACATTGCGCTTGATTTTGTCGAGGTCCACTTCGGGAAAAATGGACTGATCCGGGACACCCAGCGTATAATTGCCCTGACCGTCAAATGCCTTGGTAGAGATTCCGCGGAAATCGCGAATTCGCGGCAACGCCATCTTAATCAGTCGCTCGAGGAATTCGTACATGCGATCCCCGCGCAAAGTCACTTTCGCGCCTATCGCTTGACCCTTGCGAAGCTTGAAGTTGGAAATGCTCTTTTTCGACTTTGTTTCGGCCGGCTTCTGGCCGGTGATCAATGAAAGCTCCTTCTTCGCATCCTCAAGCGCTTGTTTGAGGTCGGCGCTCTGGGCCGGAATGCAGGTGTTAACCACGACCTTATCTACCTTGGGCACCTGAAGAGCATTTTTGTAACCCAGCGTCTTTCTAAGCGCCGGCGCAACACGCTCCTGGTAATCTTTATACAGTTCGGCTTTCATCGTTTACTCCCCCCGACTTTTCTTCGGCTTTGCGCCACGCATTTCGATCAGTTTCACATTCGAGATATGAATCGGACCCTCTCGCGTGATAATCGCGCCGTTTGGATTATCCTGCGACTTGCGCTGAGTCTTTTTGATCAGGCGGACTCCCTCTATCAATACCTGCTGTTTGCTCGGTAGAACCTGCAAGACTTTCCCGGACGCTCCTCGATGGTTGCCAGAGATCACCTGAACTTCGTCGCCCTTTTTTACGTGAAACTTCAGTCTGTTCATAATACTTCCGGAGCGAGCGAAATAATCTTCATGAAATTTTTCTCGCGCAATTCCCGAGCGACCGGCCCGAAAATGCGCGTGCCCCGCGGATTCAGATCCTTGTCGATGATCACAATGGCGTTGTTATCGAATCGCAGGTACGAACCATCGTCACGCTTCACCGGTTGTTTCGTCCGAACGATGACAGCACGAACGACCTCACCCTTCTTTACGGTGCCATTCGCGGCAGCTTCTTTCACGTTGCAAGTGATAACATCACCGACCGAAGCAAAAGGGGTCTGTTTCCCGATGACACCGATCATGGTCGCCATACGGGCGCCCGTGTTGTCGGCCACATCTAGCCTGGAACGAATCTGAATCATGGTTTCACCCCTCCCATTCAGTGTTTCAATACTTCGACCAGTTGCCAGCGTTTCAGCCGGCTCAAAGGGCGAGTCTCTTCAACGCGCACCAAGTCCCCGATTGCACACTGATTCTGCTCGTCGTGCGCGTAAAACTTTTTGGTTCGCTTTACAATTTTCCCGAATTTCGCGTGCCGGACTCGTCGTACCACCTCGACCACAATGGTCTTGTCCATTTTATTGGACACCACCTCACCAACACGAGTTTTCCTAAGATGCCGCTTCGGAATTGCAGACTGCTCCGGTTGAGCCGCCGGAGCTCCATTCAAAGTGGCTTCCGACGTCGCAGGGTGCTCATCGGACGAACCGGCACCAACGACCTCAGCGGCAGTACCTTCAGCATTTACAGTCTCTTCGCTCATCTTCTCACTTTCTTCTTCCTGCGCAATTAGGCAGCGGCCTTCTTGGTACGCTCAGTCAGTATGGTCTCAATACGAGCAACCTCTCTGCGATTGATCCGGATTACGCTCGGCTTCTCTGTCGCGCCAGTCTGCTGCTGCAAACGGAGGTTAAACGCATCCTTCCGCAACTCGTAACGACGGGCGACCAGCTCTTCGTTACTTAATTCGCGTAATTCTTTAATCTTCATTGTTTCGTCTTCCGGTCGTCTAAGCAACCGCAGCATGCTGCCGGCTGATGAATCGAGTACGAATCGGAAGCTTCGTTGCAGCCAGTCGAAGGGATTCGCGCGCGACCGATTCTGTAACACCGTCCAATTCAAAAAGGATGTTGCCGGGCCGAACGACCGCTACCCAATGCTCTGGGTTACCCTTGCCTTTACCCATTCGAGTTTCCGGCGGCCGCTGCGTCACTGACTTGTCCGGGAAAATTTTGATCCAGAGCTTCCCTTTTCTTTTCATATTACGCGTCAACGCGACACGCGCCGCTTCGATCTGCGTATTGGTGATCCATGCCCGATCAAGCGTTTGTAATGCGTATTCACCAAACGCAATAGAAATATTCCGCGTAGCATTGCCGGAGCGACTGCCGCGCTGCGTCTTACGATATTTTACTCTCTTAGGTAACAATGGCATAGGTCAGCTCTTTCGTAAGAATTATCTGGAACCAGGTACGGCTTCACGCCCTCCCTCTTTTCTTTGTGGTTGCTGATCCGCAACCGGCTCCGGCTTACAGATCCAGCATTTCACACCGATTTTTCCGTACACGGTATTCGCTTCGGCAAAGCCGTAATCGATCGGAGTACGCAGAGTATGTAGCGGAATCTTTCCTTCGCGGTACCACTCAGCGCGCGAAATCTCCGCACCGCCAAGACGGCCCGAACAACGAATTTTGATACCCAATGCACCAAAATCCATGGTCGTTTGAACCGCTTTCTTCATCGCTCGACGGAACGAAATTCGGCGCTCAATCTGCAACGCCACATTTTCGGAGACCAACTGCGCATCCAACTCAGGTGTCTTAATTTCCTGGATATCAATCTTGACCTGTTTTCCACCCGACATCCGAGTGATCTCCTCGGTCATTTTCTCAATCTCAGCGCCCTTACGACCAATCACGATTCCAGGCCTAGCCGTAAAAATGGTAACACGGATGCTATTCCAGGCCCGTTCGATGACAATCTTCGCTACCGCAGCCATCGCGAGCTTCTGCTTCACAAACCGGCGGATCTTCAAATCGGCATGCAGGAATTCCGGAAACTCTTTCGACGACGCATACCAGCGTGACCGCCAGTCCTTGTTCAGCGCAAGTCGGAAACCGATCGGATTAACTTTCTGTCCCATAATTACTCTTTCTCTTCTGCCGGCTTGCTCTCGCTCAGCGGTTCGGCCGATGCGGTGGGTTCCTCAGCTCCGCCCTGAAGGGGATCTGCTTGCAGCTCCTTGGGCGTTGCAGGCAACGCACCTCCACCTTTGACAGAATCCCGATTCGCTTTGGGCCTTTGCCCGGCCGGGCTTTCTCGACCCGCCGCACGCCGTTTAGCGCGCTTTATTGGAGCCTTCGGAGTCAGTTCGTCGCTGAGTACGATGCGGATGTGGCTCGTCCGTTTGCGGAGCGGACTGGCGCTGCCCCGCGCACGCGCGCGGAATCTCTTGAAGGTTGGGCCTTCACCAACAACAGCCTCCTTCACGAGCAAAGTGTCGACCTTGAGCTCTGCGTTGTTTTCAGCGTTGGCGATTGCGCTCTTCAATGTTTTCTTGACCAAGACGGCAGCTTTCTTCGGGCTGAATGCCAAGACATCCAGGGCATCTGAAGCTGATCGGCCCTGAATTTCCCGCGTCACCTCGCGCGCCTTGAATGCAGAGATTCGCGCAAATCGATATGTTGATATTACCTGCATCAAACGC
>DASZGG010000249.1:0-6997 GCA_035939025.1 Chthoniobacterales bacterium
TCAACGCCCGACGAATATCCTTGGACGCTTCATTTGGTCTGGAAGCTTCTGCACAACGATCCAGGCGCCTTAAGCCTGTTTCAAGACAATCCTTTTCCTCAGAACCCGCCGCGCTACGTGCGCGCGCTACTCTACCAATACAAATTCGCGGAACCGGGTAATCCCGATGGCCGGTGGTGGAGTCGTAAAGAGCTCGGCCCATGGCTTCCGCCCCTTTCAGCGGATGATCCCTGGCTCAGGGAAGTGCTGCAGCGAGCCGGCTGGTTACCCGAGGGCTTGGCACCATAGATCGATGCCGCTTTTAACCTAAATTCCGAAAATCTGGAATCGTCCTCGTCGTCGTCCTCGTCCTCGGTGCATTGGGATTCCGTGACCGCGAAGAGACCGATGTCCTGCAACTAATTTGTTCTATTAGTCGGATTGCGAAACGATCCGGATTCTCGAGGACGACGACGAGCACGAGGACGACTCCTCAAATTCGGAATTTAGGCTAAAAGGTCGGTACTACCTGGAAGAATTCAGAAGTTGCAGGAGTTCAGGAGTTGCAGAATGGGACAACTCCCAGTTCTCCATTATTCGGAGTTTCCGCCTTCCATACTAACCTAGTTTGTTCAGCGTCCGAGATTTTCTGAACTCCTGCAACTCCTGAACTTCTGGATGCGTTCGAGACGCCTCTGGGAGCCGCAAGCGGCTCCCCTCCAACACAATCAGATCAACGACGCTTTTTCAGCAGAATCTCCGACATCAACCACCCTCGTCTGTACTCCGTGAACACCGTGACCTCCGTGCGAGCTTTTCTCTTGCTTATGGCTCATGGCCGAGAAAAGCAGAAAGGCGACCGCGCATTTGAATAGGCAGCAACTCGCTGCGTCTAGTAAATAGAGAACACCTAACAAAGATATGAGACGGTTCTTTCTTGTTTTCGCTGCAATTCTCGCGGGAGGATTTTTAACAGCCAATCAATCGGAGGCAGGAGGCGTCCACATTGCCGTCGGCGTGGGTGGCCCCGTATATTACGGACCGGGATATTATCCGGGGTATTTTTACGGTCCGGGATATTACGCACCGGGGTATTATTGGGGGCCTTCCGGCTACATCTACTACCGGCATCCCTATTGGCATCGCCGGTACTGGAGGCGTCGCCACTGGTACTATTATTGAGATCTTAGGTTGCGAGCTTCTCGGCTAAGTCGACAAGATCGACAGCGACAATGTCCCAGGCGTCTTCAGCGCTGAGATTTGTCTTCTGGCCGGGCCCGTGCTCCGTTGGGCGCTGAATGAATGCGGTACGCAGGCCCAGAGCCTTCGCCGCCTTCAAGTCGTAGTTGTGAGCTGCGCCCATCATGACTTGTTCGGGTTCGAGTCCCAGGAAATGGCAGACGCCGAGATAGGTTTCAGGGTCAGGTTTGTAGTGGCGAAAGAGGTCCGCACCGAAAACAACGTCCCAGGGGAGTTGAGCGAATTTTGCCAAGTCGACCATCAGCGCGAGGTTCCCGTTGGATAGAGGGCCAATAATGTACTTCTTTTTCAAACGGCGCAGCCCGTCGATCACATCTGGCCACGGCGCCAAGCGGTGCCAGCAGTTCGTCAGGAAACGTAAATCTGATTCTCTCAGTGAGGTAAGGCCGAATTCCGGCAAAAGCTGGACGAGCGCGGAATAGTGGAGCTCATCGAGAATGGTCCACTTTAACTCCCCTGACCGGACCCGATCAAGATTCGGCTGGTAGGCGGCCCGCCAACGATCCACGAGATGGTCCCACGCTGTTTCCAGGTCCGTCTTCCGGCCGAATTCTTCGAGTGCTTTGATCAGGCTGGTACGCCAATCGACAATAGTGCCAAAAGTGTCGAACACAATTGCCCGAATGGCACCCAATTCGCTCTCAGATGTTTTCGGCATAGGCGTGAGGGTAGGAAGCGGCTAGAAGCCGCCGAACTCGGGTCTGCTTGGTTCGCCGTTCATCGAAATACCTTCCATTGCCGAAGGCCGGTAGACAGTCGCGCATATCGTTGACGCAAAGCCAGTTTTCCGGGTACTTTGCTCTCAACACCTAGCCCCCCAGTACAACAAATGGCCAAAACAGGCAACTTTTCGGACTCAGAAAACGATCATCGAGGAAACTTACTCCGCGCCGTCATCGCGAGCACGATCGGAACGTCGATCGAATGGTACGATTTCTTTCTATATAGCACGGTGACTGGCCTGGTATTCGCGAAGGAATTCTTTCCAAACTCCGATCCGCTTGTCGGAACGCTCCAAGCGTTCCTGATCTATGCGGTCGGTTTCGCCGCCCGGCCCGTTGGCGCTCTGATCTTCGGACATTATGGCGATCGCATAGGCCGCAAGGCAGCGCTTGTGGCAACGCTGCTGCTAATGGGCATCGCGACCGTCTTAGTCGGTTTCGTACCGAACTACTCGCAAATCGGCGTTTGGGGCGCGATCATTCTTACCGTCCTGCGTTTCCTCCAAGGTGTCGGTGTTGGCGGCGAATGGGGCGGTTCTGTCCTCCTCGCCATGGAGTGGTCCAAGAATGTTGGGAATCGTGGATTCATTGCTTCGTGGCCGCAGTTCGGCGTTCCGTGCGGTTTATTTCTGTCCAACCTTGCGATTTTGATATTCAGCCTGGTTTCGGGGGATCAGTTTCATGCCTGGGGATGGCGCGTACCGTTTTTCCTCAGCGCGATTCTAGTTGTTGTCGGGTTATGGATTCGCCTTGGGATCCTGGAAACGCCGATTTTTGCAAAACTAGTCGCCGAAAATAAGATCGAGACGACACCGGTGATGGAGGTCATAAAGCGGCAACCCAAATCAATCATCCTCTCAGCGCTCGCTCGCCTGACCGAGCAAACGCCCTTCTACATATATACCGCTTTTATCTTCGCGTTCGGAGTGGGATACCTGAAGCTCAGTCGTGATCTTCTGCTCAACTCGGTTATCGCGTTCTCCGTACTCGAGCTCGTCGCGATCCCGCTGGCGGGATATCTTTCGGATCGCATCGGTCGTAAGCGAATGTATCTGATCGGTGCCACGCTTAATTTCATCGTGGCATTCCTCTTTTTTGGCCTCCTTGAAACTAAAAATCCGATTTTCATAGTTCTTGCTATTGTGCTCGGCGCTATAGCACATTCGGCGGTTTACGGACCGCAAGCCGCGCTAATTGCGGAACAATTTACGCCACGGATGCGATACAGCGGTGCTTCGATAGGTTATCAACTCGCGTCAATTATCGCCGGCGGCCCTGCGCCCCTGGTTGCCGCCTGGTTGCTGGCAACTTACAAATCCGGAACGCCTATCGCATGGTACGTGGCGATCTGTGCATTGATCGGCTTCACCGCGGCGCTGCTAATGACTGAATATTCCAGCAAGGATATCTCTGCCGAATACGAGCACGTCGGCCAGAAGCAGCCGGCCGCGAGGCTTGACAAAAAAACCGGCGCAGCCTAGCCCGCAAGTGAAGAAGTCAGGAGTTGCGGGAGTTCAGGAGTTGCAGCATGAGGCGGCGGCTTTCCGGTCTGTGGCTGGTGATAATCGTCCTCCATGCGTAAGCGAAAGCTCCAGCTTTTGCCTCTTCCTTTTGCCTCCTCATCAAGACAGACGGCAAAAGCTGGAGCTTTCGCTTACGGAGGCGACTCGGCGGGGTCGCGGAGTGCGGGAAACATGTTAAAGATCTCGGTCTGGTTGGGGCGGCTAACGCGCAGAATCGCAATGGTTTGCTGGTTGCCGTTGATCTGCGATGTAAAGCGATCCCCAACCCGGTGATTGATCAACGCTTTGCCCAAAGGGGAATTATACGGAATCGGGATAATTTCTCCTTCGCTCGGAAAGTGATGATCTCTCGCTCCGGCGATCAGCACTGTTTGCTTCTCGCCGTCTTGTTCGATTTCGATGACCGCTCCTAATTCCACCGCGACAACCGGCTTGTCTGTCACCCATGATAAAGGATTAACGATGATATGGCCTTGATTGATAAGCTCGTTCATCTCCTTTGTGAGACGGCGCTGGATTCGCCCCATCGTGCGGAACTTCTCTTTAGCCGCCTGATACGGGGCATTTTCGCTCAAATCGCCATCCTGCTTGGCAATCTTGGCTTCGCGCAGCGCCTCGTTCTTCTGAGCCCTGGTAGTTTCAAATTTCGCACCCAGTTCCCAGGCACTGACAGTCGAGATAATAATTTTCTCCCGCATTTTCCGGCTATCTATTGCTTGCCTGCCCAACTGTACCGCGGCTCGTATCCAAGGACATTTCGCGCCTTCTCGATAGAGAGCAGGGTCTCGTTCGGGCCGAATGCGCGCTTGCGAGGAACATTCGCATAATGCTCACCTAATAGCTCCTCGTTTGACCGGTTCATGACCGTATCGGCGTTCGCAATGACGAAAATTTCGGCGCCCTTCAGCCTCGACTCAAGTGCAAGGCGGAACGCTTGGGCGGCGTCCCGGGCGTCAATGTACCCCCACAGATTCCATTTTCGTTTCGCGGCGTCATCTTGAAACGAAGGGAATCTTGCATAGTCCGACGGACTCATCACATTTGAGAGCCGGAGTCCGATGATTTTGAGTTCTGGATCCCAGCGACAGAACTGCTTTGCCATTTCTTCGCCCAGCAATTTCGAAAGCGAGTAAGCCGACTCGGGCCGGCCTGGATACTCTTCGTCGACCGGTACGTAAGGAGGAGGTGTGGTAAATGGCAAACCGAGTACGGTCTCGCTCGATGCCCACACGATGTTCTTTATGCCGAGCTGCCGCGCGGCTTCGAAGACGTTGTAAGTGCTGAGAATGTTCGTCTCGAAGGTGACATGATTTGGAGCGAGGCCAGGCGCTCGGATCGCGGCGAGATGGACAACGCCAGTTACCTTGGTAACGCGCTCATCGATCGCAGACAATGCCGCCATCGTCTGCCCGAAATCCGTTAAGTCAACGCGACTAAAACGAACACTGCCGTCGACCGGCGGCGCCAGATCAACCGATGTTATATCATATCCGTGCTCTTGGAGATCTCTGACGCACGCCTTACCGGCTTGACCGCTTCCTCCTGTAACAATGATCATGGTATCTCACCGATTGTCTGGTTGGCCAAATTAATCAAGCCCCTAACCCGCAAAAAATCACACGCTTTAAGAATCGACGGACTCATTGCGGGTTAGGAGGATTCTGCTGCCACAGCCTGCATCGCTCAAAAATCTCTAAGGATTTGTGAGCGATGCAGGCTAAATCCTTAGGGCTGCCGGATGTCCGGCAGGCCTTTTTGTTTGGTAAGATAGTGATTCTGACTCTAACCTGGATCACCAACGCGACGGCGCGGATGATCATCGACTCAAAACTTCGAACGATTTACCGATGAAAAATGTCAAGAAATCGACTCTGTTTCACCTGATTATAGAACTGACAATCTACGCAGTGTTCGTCTCGGTGTACCTGATTTTGGTACTGCATTTCCTTTTGGATTGGCTCAAAGAGCTGTTTACCAAGCAGCGCGAAGTTTATGCCTACGTGGCAATTCTGCTGATGATTGGTCAAGCTGTTGGCCTGGAAAGGGTCACATCGATCCTAGTCCATCTCACGCGCCGGCGAACAGAATAAGAGCAATTATGTTTTTCCCGATCTCCGGCGTTCATCTCGATCCGATATACTTGATTCTGATCGGGTTTATCGTCGGGACGTTAGGGGGATTTTTCGGAGTGGGCGGAAGCTTTCTAACCGCTCCAGCGCTGTTCGCCGTCGGACTACCGATGAATTTTGTCGTGGGGACGGACCTCGCTCACATTGTCGGAAAGTCGATTGTGGCCGCCAGAACGCACCGCGTTCTTGGCAATATCGACTTGAAATTGGCCGGAATTATGGTGATCGGAACGATTGCCGGATCCGAGACCGGAGTGCAAGCGATCGAGCTGCTGAAGAAAGTGGCCGACGTCGATCTTGTGGTCGGGAGTGTGTCGATCATCGTATTCACCGGAATCTCGCTTTTTTGTGCGTGGGAGAGTTGGATGACCCTGCGCGCAAAAGCTCGAACCAGCAGCTATCCGACCCTCGGCAAGAAGCAGGATTCTACGGCGATTGATGGCTTTGCCAAGGCTGTCCAAAGGATCAAACTCGCTCCCACAGTCAGCCTGCCACATTCGGGGATCGCATCAATTTCGTTTTGGGCGATCCTGTTCGTATCATTCATTGGTGGAGTTTTCAGTGGATTTCTTGGGGGAGGCGCCGGCTACATTCGGATGCCTTCTATGGTTTATCTTTTAGGGATACCGACCCATATTGCGGTAGGCACCGATCTGTTTGAGATCATCATTTCTGCAGGCTACGGGACGGTCCGACATGCGATGAAGGGCAACGTCGATATTGTGATTGCGCTGATCATGCAGACCGGAGCCGCTCTCGGCGCCCGAATTGGGGCGAACCTCACACAGTATTTCACCGGCCCGCGTATCCGTCTCGCGTTTGCACCGCTCCCGCTCCTGGGCGCAATCGTAATTGCTCTGAGACTTCTCAACAGCCATCATTAGTGTACCAAGTGACCTGCGGCGACATCACCATTATATGCGAGACGGTACACCAGCCAAACAGTTATGAAGATAATGGTTTGCAGTGACGGTTCCGAACGAGCTCGAGAAGCGCTCCTTTCTGCGGCCATCATTGCGGTTCCAACGAGGGCCGAAATCACGATTCTCGGAATCACGGAGATCGAGCAAGACCAAGGTAGATTGTTGGAGGCTCTCCGTGAGGATATCCAAGGGTTTCAGGAAAAGGGCGTCAAGGTCGACATCGTGACGAAGTTCGGCGATCCGGTCGAGGAGATCATCCAACAAACCCGTGAGATCACACACGATCTTGTGGTTATCGGTGCGGAACGCCAACGTGCGCAGGAGTTTTTCCTGCCTTCCGCCAAAGCCTACTCCATCATCGAGACGATTGTGCCTCCCGTCCTTGTGGTGCCAAAATCGCGCCCCAATCTGAAACGAATATTGATTTGTAGCGGCGGGGGCCCCTACATTGATAACGCGGT
>DASZGG010000250.1:0-3984 GCA_035939025.1 Chthoniobacterales bacterium
AGGATTCGGGTCTGGGCATAGACCCACAACATTCGAGCCGAATGTTTGAGGCGTTCTACACGACAAAGGTACAGGGCATCGGCATGGGTTTGACCATCAGCCGCTCGATCGTCGAGGCACATGGTGGGCGGCTTTGGGCTATCGCTAACGATGGGCCGGGTAGTACCTTCTGCTTCACCCTGCCGATTGCTACCGCTCAGAGGAAGGAGTATTCCAACAAAGGTGCGTAAAACGGCATGGGTTTGACCATTAGCCGTTCGATCATCGAGGCACACAGCGGACGGCTTTTGGGGCTATTGCTAACGACGGGCCGGGTAGTAGCTTTCTGCTTCACGCTGGCGATTGACGCGGGAGGTAAAGTGTGAATCCGGAAGAGCCAATGGTGTTCGCAATCGATGACGACGCTTCAATGCGAGAAGCGCTATCCCGCTTGTTCCGATCAGTCGGGATGCGGGCCCAGATCTTTGCCTCGGCGCAGGACTTTTTAATGGTCAAGCGGCCGGACGCTCCGGCATGCCTGGTGCTCGACGTGCGTATGCCGGGATTGAGCGGCCTCGATCTCCAGAGCGAACTGGCCGCGGCCGACTTGACGATTCCGATCATCTTTATCACCGGCCATGGTGACATCCCGATGTCGGTTCAAGCGATGAAGGCCGGTGCGGTGGAGTTTCTGACCAAACCGTTTCGCGACCAGGCGTTGCTCGATGCAATTCACCAGGCGATCCAGCGCGACTGCGCAGATCGAAAGCGTCAAGCTGAGATTGCCGAACAGCGTGCGCGGTATGAGTTGTTGACGCAGCGCGAACGCGAAGTGCTCGCTCTTGTGGTGACTGGTCTACTCAATAAGCAAATCGCCGCGAAGCTGGGGACCACGGAATTTACCGTCAAAATTCAACGTAGGGGAGTCATGCAAAAGATGCAGGCCGGATCGTTGGCAGAGTTAGTGCGGATGGCAGAAAAGTTGGGAATTCCTTCACCAAAGAACTAGTCTCTTTATACCAATATTAATTGCAGATCCCGAGAACAGCGGCGTAACTTTCCCGGCGAATTCCGGTGGCTCTGATACCAAATGGGAGCCGGCGTTAGGCATCTCTTTGCTGCCAACGAGGTCGGATTATGTGACCATTGAAACTGCGATCCATGGTCCGCCAGCAACTAGTTTTCGAAGTTTGTCGATTTACTAGGGAGTCGCAAGCGGATCTCGGACCCGCGGTAACTTTGAATCACAAGTTCCCCGTCCAATAATGCTGTCGTTACTGCCCCATCTCGCCTTATGTAAAAGCACCTTGGGCTGGTTTGACCGTGCAAGGAATTCGCGGTGATTTCCGCTTTTGTGCCATTCAGAACGAGAACATTGGGCGACAACTTGGCTACTATCGAGTCGTAGGGGAAACGCCGCGCCGGCAGATGCGCGCAATACACGACGTCAGCGTGATCGCACTTCAAATTTGCCAAGGTCTGCTCGGTTAGATCCGGCAGAATCAAAACTCGGAACTGGCCGAGGTGAACGAGAATCGCCAACGAGGGAAAAGTGTTGTCTACCTTGAACTCGCTTTTCGCTTGATCTATGGCTTCAGGTGCGTGCGCATCGCTGAAAATTAAATTGTCCAGCCGGTTTATACCTTGGGATTGAAGATATGGTTGGGTTATTCCGCGCCACTGAGACAATTTCCCAGTGTTTATCAGCCAATCTTGATTCTTCAAGTGCACATGGATCACATGTCCCGACCCTTCACACAAAGCGGTTACGTGGTCTGGCTGCATCAGACCGGATACAGAGACGTTTACGGACTGCCAGGGGATCAAGCTGGCTCCGTGGAGAACTATCAGGATGGTTTTCGTGATCAGCCAGCTTGTGTTATTGAGACACGCCGTTATCCATCCCGAGAGGCTACTCAGGAGCATGGCGGCAACCCCAAGCAACATCACTGCGGTGGCCAGCGGTACAACGACGAGGTTCGCGAAGATTGCGACCAACGAAACGTGATGCTCTTGAAAAATCAAGATCGGGAGCGTAGCGCTCCAGCAGACGATCGAGAGGCTGAATAATTCGCAGGTTTGATGCATCGCTCTGCACCAGATCCGTTGCCAACGGTCCAATAACTGGGTTGGCAAAAAGGGATCAACCTCGAACGGACGAAACAACAGATGGGCTAGCGGTCTTACGGTAGTCAGGATAGCGATAACCGCGGCAAACGAGAGTTCAAACCCGGTTTGGAACAATTCTTGAGTGTCGTGAGCAAGGATCAATAAGCCTGACGCGCAAAGTGAATTTATCATGGCGACAGGCCGTTCAAGCGAAACGCCAATGCTCATGAGGATCGCCATCACAGTGGCCCGGACGGTGGCGGGATAAAAACCTGTGACCGCACAGTAGGTAAGGACGACCGGAACGATTGCGAGAGCGGTCCAACGCCGTGGTAACCGTACGTAGTGTATGCAACTCCAAGCTAGTCCCGCAAAAAGGCTCACTTGGAGACCGCTGGCTGCAAACAGATGAATCGTCCCGGTATCGCGGAAAAGTTTCTTGAGGTCCGGGCTTGTTTCGGCTCTCCCGCCGAGGATCATTCCCTGCACGGTCTGCGCGACTTCCTGGTCATCTTGCAGCCCGTCTTGCAAAACTTCGGCCAACCGGTGGCGAGCGGCCAGCGCGGCTGCGACGAATGGATTTCCCTGGTTTCGCGCAGTTACCATGGCTGGTACATTACGGAGGGCGCGAAAGTTCAGATAAATGTTCTGGCGCCGAAGATAGGCACTGAAATCGAACTCTCCAGGGTTCATCGGGATGGATGGAAGAGAGAACTTTCCCTGGCTGATGATCCGGTCGCCGTATGAAAACGGCTCGCCAGAGGATTCCGCGAATACTTGGAACTTCGCCGGTCGATTGTCGATGCAGCTAACCAGCGCGACGAAACGCTGAGTGGAACGAAGTTGATCGATCTTCGGCTCACTCTTCACCAGCAGTGTCACGGTGTGTTCATTTGCATCAAACGGCTGGTCTCGACCTCGCTGGTAGCCGGGATCTGTTGCGACCTGGTTTCCGTGCCAGAACGCGAAAATGAAGAAGGTTACGGTACAGGCCAGGAATGTGGAACGGACCTTGAAAACGATGAGAGCTGTGCAAAGGAATCCCACCATCCAACCTGGCCAGCATTCAGGTTGCTGGTCCGACGCAAGAACTCCGAGCGAAGCTGCAATGAACAGCCCGGCAAACGGTGCCCGCTGGCGGAATGACAATAGTGCGGTTGACGCTAGATCTGACAGGGTACAACATGGTTATTCAATGTTGTGCAATGTCAAATGTAGGCTGAAACAAAAAAGCATAACCTACGTCTCAAGAACTCAGAAGTTGCAGGAGTTCAAGGAGTTGCAGAATGGGAGGCCGGCTTTCCGGCCTGAAGCAGCGGATAGTGGCTGGTGACTGGTGGCTAGACCGAGTCACAGTAGGTTCCCCATGGCAAAGCCTTGGTTGCAAACCTTGCAGCCGGGCTGACGTTTCAATCTTCGCGCAACGCCGTGGAGCCGTATCACTAGTCTCTAGCTCCCAGCCGCTAGCCACTACTCTGCAACTCCTGAACTCCTGACTTCTTGACTTCTCGACTTTCTAGCCAGCAATGAGCTCGTTGCATCGGTTTTTGCTTGATTTCTGCGGGCTAAAACGACACTCGAAACCCGTCGTTCGCCAGGATCACCAATGTTTCTGGCAACCGGTCGTCGGTTTGGAATAGGGCAGCAATCGCTCACCCGTTCGGGTAATTGCGCAGCGGAGCAAAGCAGAATAGAAGCAAATATTTAGAAGCCCAATACTTTCCGAACTCCTCATGCTGGGTGCCGCAGACGTTGGCTCTCAGCGCAGCAGTTCGATTGAATTCATGGCGCTCAGCGCGATGGTCGTCATGTTTTCTGAACAAGCAGTTTCAAAATTAAAGGAAAGCTCCGAGATGTTATTAGTTGAACCGCCTTCGAAAAAGGATTCCGATCCTG
>DASZGG010000251.1:0-4530 GCA_035939025.1 Chthoniobacterales bacterium
TGCTGGGTGAGGGTGAGGGCGTGGACGTGGGCGAAAGTGAGGGTGAGGGTGAGATAGGGGGCAGGACAAAACGAAACGGCGTGTCGGCGTATCGGCGTGTCGGCGAAACACCAAAGACGCGAAGTCCCTACGCCGACACGCCGAGACGCCGTTTCGTTTCTTACGCTGTGCCCGCGCGCAAGGAGTGCGCCTTTCCATTGTGCACCTTGCGGTGAATCCAGATGCTCTCCAGGACACCAAGCGCAAAAAGCACCAGGACGAGGAACGAACCACCGTAACTGATCATCGGCAAAGGGACGCCGGTAATTGGCGTAATCGAGATCGTCATCCCGATATTCATGTAAACATGAGTGAATAGCAGAGTGACGATTCCCACGGCCACGAGACGGCCAAGGTCATCTGTTGCGGACGCCGCAATCAATAGACCTGTCAGCAGTAAAGCCCCAAACGCGGCGACGAGCGTGACTGTCCCGGCAAAACCGAGCTGTTCTCCGATGGCCGCAAAGATAAAATCAGTATGCACGATCGTCGAAGGCAGAAATCCTAGCTGCACTTGCGTGTTCGGAGCCGTGAAGCCCTTGCCGTAGAATCCCCCGGATCCGATTGCGATCAGAGACTGATTGATCGTCCAGCCGGCTCCTTGGGGGTCATAGTCCGGATTGAGGAAAGTTGTCAAACGTTCGCGCTGGTAGGGCTTCAACCCAAAATTCGCGACAACCGGGACGAGTGCGATTCCGGCAATGATCATTACGAGGAGGTACCGTTTCGGTACTCGACCGACATAAAGAATTGCCAACACGGCCGGGATCCACACCAGGCACTCGCCAAGGTCAGGCTGAACCAAAATGAGGATCCAGGGCGGGGCAATAATCGCGCCGCAGCTCAAGATTCTGCCAATCGTCGGCCAGAATCCGACCCAGTTCTCCGTATTGGCGAGCAACCAGGCTATGAGGAGCAAGGTCGAAATGACCGCGAGCTGAGCCGGTTGAAAACTGATCGGCCCAATGTCCAGCCAACTCCGAGCACCGAAGGTTGTTCTTCCGATAAAATGGGTAAGTGCGAGAAACCCTAATCCGCCCAGATACATGATTAAAGGAAACGAGACGTGGTTCAGCCAGGCACGGTAGTCAATCAATGCCGCAACGAAAAAGACCACAATACCAAGCGCCAGCCACACGATCTGGCGCCGCCACATTTCGGTCAGGTAAACCTCTTCGCGCATATAGGTGGCGCTATATATAGCCATCACCCCAAAAACGGATAACCCGACGACCAGGGCGACCAGCAGCCAGTTCAGGCCGAGCAATTTCCGCAGTATCGAATTCATGCGCTTTGAACGTTACTAATCCAGGCTGGGAACGCTGGCGAGCAAGTTTCGTGTATATTCATGCCTGGGTTCACGGTAGATGCTCTCAGCCTCAGCCGCTTCGACGACTTCTCCCCGATACATAACGACCACATAGTCACTGATATGCTCGACGATGGCCAGGTCGTGCGATATAAACAGATAAGAGATCCCCAACTCCTGCTGTAGATCCTCCAGCAGGTTCACAATCTGAGCTTGGACGCTCACATCAAGCGCACTCACCGGCTCGTCGCATACTATCAGCGCCGGTTCCACCGCTAGCGCCCGTGCAATCCCGATCCGCTGCCGTTGTCCGCCACTAAATTCGTGAGGAAACCGTTGCAACAACTCGGGCTTCAAACCGACTCTCCGTAGTAACTCTGCCGCTCTCTCCTCCCGTTCGGAAGCGGTCAGGCAAGGAAAGTGGACCTGAAATGGTTCAGTGACGATTCTCAAAATGTCCCAACGCGGATTCAGCGATCCGAACGGATCCTGGAAGATTATCTGAATCTGGCGGCGCAATGGACGAAACTCCCTTTCCGGTAGGTTCGTGATGTCCCGTCCAAGAAACAAAATGTTTCCTTCGGTCGCCGAAACGAGATTCATGATCGCCATTGCGACAGTCGTTTTTCCGCTGCCACTTTCCCCGACAAGACCCACTGTCTTGCCGGTCGGGATAACGAACGAAACACCGGTCACGGCCTTGACATGACCGATAGTTCGGCGCAACAGCGACGATTTCCGCGGGAACCAGACGGTAAGATTTCGAACCTCCAGAATATTCACGTATAATGCGAAAAAAATGCTGCAAGTGGACTCGTGGGAACCGCTTCTGAGCTGGGCTCAGGAAGCCCAGTCTCGTATGCCGCCCGCCCCGCTTCTACCGCTTTCCCGAACGCCTCAGCCATCCGAACCGGGTCCGACGCGATCGCAATCGCCGTATTGACCAAAACAGCGTCTGCACCGAGTTCCATCGCCGCAGCCGCGTGGCTTGGTGCTCCTATCCCTGCATCGACCACAACAGGCACTGTCGCCTGGTCGATGATGATCCGGATCTGGTCTCTGGTCTGGAGCCCACGATTACTTCCGATCGGAGATCCTAGGGGCATCACTGTCGCAGTACCGACTTCCTGCAACCTCTTGGCCAAAACCGGGTCTGCATTGATATACGGCAGCACGACGAATCCCTCTCGAACCAGTTGTTCGGCAGCTCTTAAGGTTTCGATCGGGTCGGGTAGCAAATAGCGAGGATCAGGGTGAATTTCCAGTTTAACCCATTTTGGTAGACCAGCCGACGCGGCGAGTCGAGCCATGCGGACCGCTTCTTCTGCTGTCATCGCTCCGCTCGTATTGGGTAAGACGAGGTAACGGTTCGGATCGATGTAGTCCAAGATATCTGCGAACGGATCGTGACCTCCAGAAAGATCGGCACGGCGCAACGCGACGGTGACAATCTGCGTACCGCTTGCTTCCAGCGCATCTCTCATCAAGAAATTGCTCGCGAACTTTCCCGTGCCGACCAGGAGGCGGGATTCGAATTCGCGTTCCGCGATCTTTAGTTTGGACGATAGATTATTCATGTAAAGGAACCTCAGGACAATTACTGACTCCGTCCTTGAACAGCAAGTGATCGCTTCCTAGATTCTGAGTGTGCGACCATCTGGCAGTGAAATTCCGAATCTGACTGGGCAACTTCTGGTGGCACATCCTAGCCTTCGCGACCCGAATTTCCGCAAAACGGTGTTGTTTCTTTCAGCGCATGACCCCCAGGATGGAGCTCATGGGCTTGTCATTAATCGCCCGACTAACAAGAGTTTGATCGACTTCCTCCCCAACCACGATCTGGACGCTCTGGGCAATGTTCCTGTTTATCTTGGAGGACCGGTGGGAATCCATGAACTCACCATTGTATCATTCGATTGGGTCGCCGGTGAAGCAAGAATGACTTTTCACTCGCAGCTCTCTTTGGATCAAGCGGAGAGCTTGGCCGGCAACGATTCGAAGACGCTTCGAGCTTTTGTTGGATACGCCGGCTGGGCGGGCGGCCAGCTCGAGTCTGAGCTGCAGCAGAGTGCCTGGATTGTCCATGCGGCAACTGAGACGGTCCTTGCTGGTATCGCGAATGACGAGACATGGCTTGAGCTGATGAAAAGTCTGGGGCCGGCCTATCATCTTCTGGCAATCGCTCCGGATGACCCCTCGCTAAACTAGTTCTGCATGAAAATTGGTGTTCCCAAGGAGATCAAAGAACAGGAATACAGGGTTGCTGTTCTCCCGTCAGTTGTTTACCTGCTCACCAAACTGGGGCATCAACTTTACGTTGAGCGCGACGCGGGTGCGGGAGCTGGATACCCCGACACGGAGTACGAACAGGCCGGTGCGATCATGTCGGCCGATCACGCAGAGATATTTCACGAAGCGGAGCTGATCGTGAAAGTAAAAGAACCGCTCCCTTCAGAATATCCTCTTCTTCGGAAGGGGCAGATTTTATTTACCTATCTTCATCTCGCTGCCACCAGGCCTTTAACCGAGACGTTGATGAGATCCGGTGTCACGGCGATCGCATACGAGACAGTGGAAATCAATCGCCGTCTGCCGCTGTTGGAACCGATGAGCGAGATTGCAGGGCGTATGTCAATCATTGTCGGCGGATATTTTTTGGCGAAACACAGCGGAGGAACTGGTGTCCTACTCGGTGGCGTTCCGGGTGTTCTGCCGGGCAACGTGATCGTGATCGGAGGTGGAAACTCTGGAGTTAATGCGGCTCGCATGGCCACCGGACTAGGGGCCAATGTAACGATTCTGGAAGTGGATGTCGAGCGAATGAGATTTCTCGATATCACGATGCACACGGCGCACACACTTTATTCAAATGAGGCTCATCTTTTGGAAATGTTACCGCGAACCGACCTGCTGATCGGCGCGGTACTTGTCCCGGGAGCGAGGGCGCCCCGGCTCATAACCAGAGCGATGCTGCGGCTGATGAAGCCAGGCAGCGTGCTCGTTGATATTGCAATCGATCAAGGAGGCTGTTGCGAGACCTCGCGTCCGACAACGCACCATGATCCTGTGTTTGTGGAGGAAGGCATCACTCACTACTGCGTCGCCAATATGCCCGGAGCATATGCCCGGACCGCGACGCAAGCGCTGACGAACGTTACCGCCAGATTTGTCGAGTTTCTGGC
>DASZGG010000252.1:0-3656 GCA_035939025.1 Chthoniobacterales bacterium
CACCCCGTTTTTTTCCACGAGCGTCTCAAGGATCTTTGTTAGATCATCAGGGCTTTTACCTTCTGCGAATGCCGCTTCCGGAAAGCCACGCCTTTCCAACCGCCCCACATCAACTTTGGCAAAATCCAAGTCGGCAAAATCGGGCATAACAGCTATCGAGTCCGGGGTGAACGAAGTTCCGCGGCTGCCCCTAAGTAGAGGCGCATTGGGATCATGTCGGACCGTTGAAATCCATGCTTCTCGAAAAACGCCAGCGAGCCCTCGCTCATTCGATCCGTGAGAAGCGTGATACGAAGAAAGTTTTTCTGCTTTGCATACTCCATGCCGTACTTCAAGAGTTCGCCGCCCATCCCCTGGCCGCGGAAATGCCTCGCAACGATGAGATCTTCAAGGAGAATCACGAACCCCCCTTCAGCAGTACTGATGGTAAACAACAGATTTATCATCCCAATGATTTTGTTCGCACTGCGCAGAACGAAGATTCGCCCCCGGCTCGGTTGTTCCAGAATCAGCCGAAGTCCACGCATCTGGTTGTTGTAGTCCGGCCGAAAATCCGGCTCCTGCCCAAAAAGCTCCATCAGCAACTCCGCAAGCAACGAAAGATCCTCGATAGTAGCCGGTTCGATGCGCGTTAGTTCATGCATAGGAGCAATAATAATTACAAACGATTAATGTTTCTGAAAGTGAATTCCCTTATCTTCGACGCCATGCCGGAGGAAACGTATCGGCGTGTCGGCGTATCGGCGTGTCGGCGTCTGCAAAGCGTTCTCCAACTTCGTCGAGACCTCCTGCTCACTAAAACCGTGTCGAAAAGCAGTCTTACTTCCCCAGACGCCGACTCGCCGATACGTTTCCGCTAGCCTCCGACAACGCTTATCAGTTCTACCAACCGATCGGCTAACTTTTGCCGCAACACCAGCATGCGACTTGCAAACCAGATTGCATCGGATATGTCTTTGATCTTCCTGATCTTTTTGCCGAGGAATATCTCCGGAATTTGCTCGTCGTAGCGGTCGGAGATCATCTTCGCACTAACGTAAGAAACGACCAGATCGGTGCAAAGCGCGGCGACTTGAGCCGACTCCATGTCGAGCGCGATGATATTTTCTTTGGAATTGAGCCGCGCCTTGGCGGCAGGATCGGCGACCTCGTTAACCGGAGCGAAGCTGCCCTTCGCCGTAAAAATAGGTGTTTTTCCAAGCCAATTTGCCAATTCGGGTGAACTGAAGTTTTCCGCTAAGACAAAGTCGCCCGGTTCGAGAAGGGTGCGGACCGCTCCTGCAAATCCGGAGTTGATAACGAAATCGGAATTCAGCCCTCTCACCGCGCGTTTGAATCCTTCCTTCTCCTGAGCGCCTAACCCCAACCGAAAAACAGCTATTTCATGCGCGCCGAGTTGCCCCATTGTCAAACCGTGTTTGGCGGCACGCCGCGTGAGCTTCCTCTCGAAGGACAAACCCTCTTGCATGAGCGCAAAAGTCACAAAGAACTTGGCCACAGTGCAGTGCTCACCCTTGGAACTTTAGCCTGACTTGAACAAGAGCAGTTTGGTTGTCTTCGGACTGCACGTGAGCAGCAGGCTCTTTCTCGGGATGTTTAACAGCCTCCAAAAATTGACTTGTAAATTTCGGCGAGACCTGAGCCAAAACCTCCGTTCCACTATTATCTCCCGCCCCTTGAACCGCTGTTCCGCCGAACTTGGTCGCCAATGTTTTAATTCTTGCGATCTCTTCGTCAAGCTTCGCTCGGTCGATTGTCAGCTCTACTTCAGCGTCCGCCAGCGGCGGAAGCGCGATCGCAGTTTGCGCGGTGTTGTGCAACAGTCCCTCGAGATTCGAAGTATCAATTGCGGGCTGCGGTTTGGCTTGGAAAAATAGGACTAAAGCAATTCCCGCGAGCAACCCACCGCAGAAAACCGCTCCTAGTACCAGAAGTTTTCGCTGATCTTTCGGCATCCGGAAACTTTTTTTATTGGGCAATCAACGCCGATTGCCTCGATATTTCAAATCGTGAATGAATTGGAACAAGGCAAGATACTCGTGACCGGCGGAGCGGGCTTCATCGGGAGCGGCCTGATTTGGGCCCTGAATCGGCTCGGCCTTCGAGATATCCTCGTCTGCGATCAGTTCGGAGAAGATGACAAATGGCTAAATCTTGCTCCGCTGGATTTCGACGATTACGTCGCGTCGACAACTCTCATGGAATTTTTAGAGGCCGACAGCCCGATACTACGCGGGATTCGGTGGGTATTTCATCTCGGGGCTTGTTCGGCTACGACCGAACGGGATGTGGGATATTTGATGGAGAACAATTATCGGTACACGAAAGTACTGTGCGATTGGGCGGTGTCCCACGGTGCTCGATTCGTCTACGCTTCCTCCGCGGCGACGTATGGGGACGGATCCAAAGGGATGATCGATGACGAGGCCACGATTGAATCGCTGCGTCCGCTGAACGCCTACGGCTATTCGAAACAACTATTCGATCGCCACGCGAAACGGCGCGGCCTCTTTTCCAGCATCGTCGGCCTCAAGTATTTTAACGTCTACGGACCAAATGAATGGCACAAAGGAGACATGCGAAGCCTCGTAAATAAGGCGTTCGACCAGGTACGCGAAACTGGCAAGATTCGGCTCTTCAAAAGCTACAAGCCAGCGTTCGGAGACGGCGAGCAGAAGCGAGATTTTTTATACCTTAAGGACGCCGTCGATATGACCATTCATCTTGCGGTCACCAAAAGTGCCACCGGACTTTTTAACATCGGTTCAGGACAGGCGCGGACCTGGATCGATCTTGCGAACGCCGTTTTCGCGGCCCTTTCCCTGCCTGCGCAGATTGAATTTATCGAAATGCCGGCGCAGATCCGCGATAAATACCAATACTTTACGCAGGCCAGCATCGAAAAACTAAAAGCCACGGGACATAACGGTCCCAAGTTCACCCTTGAGCAAGCGGTAGCCGACTACGTCCAGAATTATCTCGTACCGCATCAACACTTGGAAGTTTAACAGCCTGGGTTGTCGTAAGTGAAGGCTCCAGCCTTTGCCTCCCTGGCACGTAAGCGAAGGCTCCAGCCTTTGCCAGCCATGGCGCGCCACGCAAGTCAAAGGCTGGAGCCTGCGCTTACGCTGAAACAAAGCGGGACGCATCGCTACACGTTCTGATTTGCGAGACGATACACTAAATGCGAAATTCGTCGTGCAACTCGATCAATTCAGAGGAAACTAGATCATGTCTCTCAGTGAGCGAGCGGCGAAAGCGGCGAAAATCGCCGAAGAGCCGCAACTGTATAAGGTTTGTGAGTCGTGCGACTCGATTGTGACAAGGCGAGTCGCGACATGCCCGAGTTGCCACGGCTACCGTTTCAACGAGGAGCCCGACGTTGTAATCCGTCAGGCCAAGATGCTTGGCTCCAGAGAACAGCGCAGCGTAGTGACGGAGGATTTACTTTAGACGACTCCTGGCTTCTCGAGTTCTTTACTGCCTGAACTCGCGGCTTTCAGCCCGTATTCGTACTTGGCGGCCGGAACTCTGATTCGAGAGCTAGTGTCGCCGCACCAATGATTCCGGCATCGTTACCGAGTGTCGCCGGCACGACCTCGAGTTTCTCCCAGAATGTTTTTTCACAGCGGGTCCTGATCGTCTGCCGGATATAT
>DASZGG010000253.1:0-3955 GCA_035939025.1 Chthoniobacterales bacterium
GCGCACGCCAAGTTTCTCGAAGCACAACGGATCAAGATGCGCACTGAGTTTGACTTGGAAATGATGCAGGAGATGGGCTTCTGCAGCGGGATTGAGAATTATTCCAGGCACTTGAGTGGCCGCCCGCCCGGTTCGCGTCCCTACACGTTGCTCGATTTTTTCCCAAAAGACTTCTTGCTGATCGTGGACGAATCACACGCCACCATCCCGCAAATCGGCGGGATGTACGAAGGAGATTATTCCAGAAAAACTGTGCTGGTTGAGTACGGGTTTCGGCTCCCAAGCGCACTGGATAACCGCCCATTGAATTTCCAGGAGTTTATGGAGATGACAAAGCAAATTCTCTACATCAGTGCGACACCTGCAGAATTCGAGATCCAAAACAGCGTGGTCGGCAACACGGACTACATCCCGCACTCTCGCGCGAGGATCGGTAAGGAGGAGACCGAACCGATTCTGGTCCCGATGCTCACCGGTCGCTCGGCTGCCGCTTTTGATGTGCGTACGCCTGGCTCCCGACTGATCGCGCAACAGATCATCCGCCCCACCGGTTTGTTGGATCCGAAAATCACAGTCCGTCCCCTAAAACACCAGATTGATGAGACGATCGAACTCTGCCGGCAACGGACGGAAAATAGCGAACGCGTTTTGATCACTACTCTTACGAAACGCACCGCGGAAGATCTGACCGATTACCTGCGTGAAGTCGGCTTGAAAGTGCGCTACTTGCACAGCGAAATCGACGCAATCGAGCGTGTGGAAATTCTCCGCTCGCTTAGGGCAGGCGAGTTCGACATCTTGATCGGAATCAACCTTTTGCGTGAAGGGCTCGACCTGCCGGAAGTCAGCATGGTGTGCATTCTCGACGCCGACAAAGAAGGATTTCTACGAAGCCAGACCTCCCTCATCCAGACAGCAGGGCGAGCCGCTCGTCATGTGAACGGAGAAGTGATTCTTTTTGCGGATACCTACACCGAGAGTATTCAGAAACTGATAGCAATCACCGAGTATCGGCGCACCAAGCAAATCGAGTACAACGAAGCCAACGATATCACCCCAACCAGTGTCAGGCGCGCCGTTCAAGAGAGTTTGCACACCCTGCTCAAAGGAAGGGAACTCGCGGAATCGGTCATTAGAGAAGGTGGCGGCGACTTCAACATCACGGAAGTGCTTCGCGAATTAGAAGAAGAGATGCAGGTCGCTGCGGCTAGCCTCGAGTATGAGCGAGCAGCGCTTTTGCGCGACCAGATCATGGAACTCAAAAACGGCAGCGGCATTAGCAAAATCGAGCCCAAACGCCGCCCTGTTAAATACGGCATCGAAAAACCGAGACGTTCCTCCAAAGCGAAAAAGCGTTAGCGCGACAAAGAAGCCAGGAGTTGCAGGAGTTCAGGAGTTGCAGAATGGGACGGCGACCTTCCAGTCTGAGGCATGGTGACTCGTCCAGATTCATGCGACGAAGCATCCGACTCAGCTAGCATCGACGCCAGTATTTATTCCTGGACAAAGGCATTTGCCTCCTGAACTCCTGCAACTCCTGACTTCTCGAATTCTTTAGCCTGCATCGGTCACAAATCTCTTAAAGATTTGTGACCGATGCACTAAGCAATAATCTTAACCAGCAAATGACTCAAAATCAGCTTCGGCTCGAGCTGAGTCGTAACGAGCTGAATATTTGCTTTCAGACAGGCTTGGAGAGCCTCGACAAGTTCTGCCAACTCGAAGCGATGCGCCTCGCACGCAGCCAGTCCCAATGCGTATGCGTTAATTCCTCCATCCTTACGCCGAGGTAAATGTCGAATCGCCTGTTCGGGCAATTTGCTAAGAATGGAAGTGAAATGAAATGGAGCCTGAGGCGGCCGGATCCCGTGCCTGACCAGCAAATCTTTAGTAACCAGTAAATTCCGCACGGTTGGGATTATCGCGGCGTAAAGGATCCCAATCGGCGTCTCGCCCTGAAAAATCAGCTGCTCGAGAAGTGCGAGACTCTCGCCCAATTGTCGCTTCGATAAAGACGTGCCAAGCTCCCAGATAACGCCACTGGTAGATTTCGCCACTAGGGCGCGCACAACTTCGACGGTGACTGTTCGCTGTTCGCCAAGATAAACATCGATCTTTTGGAGTTCATTACGGATTTGCCGGCCATCTGCACCCGCGAGCCGAACAAACACTTCCAGCGCTTCGAGGTCAAACTTGAGATCAAGTTCAGCGGCCAACCGATGCGCGATGGCTTGAACATCCTGCTCCCATCCTGACCGGCTTGTATCGATCCTGTCGAACTGCTCTACTTTCGCGAACTTCCCGAGCGATTTGTAAAAGCTTCGCCGTTTGTCCACCTCCGAGGCGCTCAGCAAAAAGTGCACGCCCTCAGGCAAACCGCGGTCAAGGAATACTTTGAACTCCTCCAAAGCTTCTTGCACAGCCGCAGAACGACCTGTCACCGTGTCGGCCAGGAAATTCACGTTCTTCAGCCAGACGAGCTTCTCACCTCCAAAAAAGGGCAGCGTTTGGATTGCTTCTTTCGTCTGGCGAAGTCGGAGGACAGCTTGATCTGCGTTGTCTGCCGTCCCATCGATTGTGTCGACGCCGAAATCGGCGCCCTGTTCGGGTGTAAGTTCGGACGCAAGCTCCTTGGCCCTTCGTTTCGTTTCCCCTTCGTCCGAACCGATGACCGCGAATACCCTTAGGTGTTCAGTAGTCACGGCCGTTTTCTTGCGTGGAGGCATTGAGTAGAGAGATCTTAAAAGTGGCTGGTGGCTAGAGGCTAGTGCCTAGAATAGACTGGCTAGCCACGAGCCACAAGCCACTGGCCACTGCTTGACGATTCTGGTTGCGGCAAGGTTGTGCTGTGACCATTGTGACGTTTGTCCGAGCTTCTTAGCGCGGACTTCCGCTATGGGTAAAATTTACGAGTCGATCGACGAAAAACTGAGAGATTGGCTTTCGGCACAAAGGGTGTTTTTTGTGGCGACCGCACCACTTTCTCGAGAAGGTCACGTCAACTGTTCGCCGAAAGACGGCGAATCTTTCCGAATCATCGACGAACGAACGGCTGCTTATCTCGACTTGACCGGCAGCGGTGTGGAAACAATCGCGCATGTGAAAGAAAACGAGCGGATCGTCCTGATGTTTTGCGCGTTCGCCGGCGCGCCGAAGATTGTTCGCCTCCATGGTCGGGGCGAAGTCATCGAACCGTGGAATTGCGACTTTGAACGATTGAAATCGATTTTTCCGTCGAGAGCCGGTATCCGCTCGATCATCAGAGTTCATTTAATGCGGATCTCCGACTCCTGCGGCTTTGGTGTGCCTCTGTACGATTTTCGCGGCCACCGCACTCAACTCGAGGAGTGGGCTGAACACAAGGGGGATGAGTCGCTCGCCAAATACCGGCTGAAGTGCAACAGTCAGTCGATTGACCAACTTGACGGTATCGGGCTCGTCTAACCCGCAAAAATACCGATTTTGAAAACCGCAGATTACGCCGATCTGGAGAGAATCGCACAACCGTTTTCCCCCACCCACGTTTTTGTCCCATACAAATTGGTTCCCCTGTCAACGGTAAGCCCTTTATCTGCAATCATCTGTGGAATCGGCGTAATCTGCGGTTTACCTCTCATCTTCGGCTTTCAGGCTTAGCGCGCCAAAATCAGGTTTCCGTTCTCGATCCGGACATCGCGGACCGATCGATCCATTTGCAGCTTGTTCCAGATCGACAGCATTTTCTCGATAGAGGGTATGGCGACGATTTGCAACTGGCGCAGTTCTGTCGGCCCTAAAGCTTTGCCCTCTCGGTCAACTCGGAAAACGTTCAACTCGAAATCCTCCCCTCGCATCGACGGACGTATGTGGATCGTGTAATTGAAGTATCTGCGAGACTGGAACGGAAGATTCACCGGTAAGCTGCAGTACACGTATGCCGAGTTCTGATTGAGAATCACGACTGTGCCACGATTCA
>DASZGG010000254.1:0-7529 GCA_035939025.1 Chthoniobacterales bacterium
GCGGAAAGGCTTATTTGAATGGCCGGGTTATTGAGGTGAGTCGATATACAGACGTTTCGCAATCCGTTGTCTCGGTCGGTATGTCGAAAACACTCGCCGAAGTCGAGGTTGGCCTGTCTATCTTTCAGGATCTGCTGATCCGTGCCAGAAAGTGCCGGCTGATGGGTAGCGCCGCGCTCGACCTTGCCTACGTCGCCACCGGACGATTCGACGCCTATATCGAACGGAGTGTGAATTGGTGGGACATTGCTGCCGGCGTGCTGCTGGTCCAATGTGCAGGCGGACAATTGGCCATCGCTCCGAGCGCGGTTCAACAGGGTAAGCTTTCGGTGATCGCCTGGAACGGAAAGATCGATCGCGTCCAACTCACCAGGGTGTATCCATGAACTTTGTCGGAATCGGTTACGATGTTCATCGTTTGGTCGAAGGGCGCAAATTAATCCTTGGTGGCATTGAGATTCCGCATAGTCGCGGACTCGACGGCCATTCCGATGCTGATGTTTTAACTCACGCAATCGCCGATGCATTGTTGGGTGCCGCTGGAGAAGAGGATATCGGGCACCATTTTCCAAACACCGATCCTTCAATCAGAGGGATCGACAGCCAGGAAATCCTCGGACGAGTTCAAGCCATACTTGCGACCAGGCAGCTGGCCATCGTCAACATCGATTGTTCATTGATCGCGGAAGCTCCGAAGATCGGTCCACACCTGGAAGCGATGAAGAAGAGGTTGTCGCAGACCTTGCAGATCCAACCGCAGCGTATCGGCGTCAAGGCCACGACCAACGAAGGCCTCGGCTTTATCGGCAGAGGAGAGGCTATCGCCGCCATGGCGGTCGCGAGTGTTCAGCAGGTCGAGCCGCGATTCCCGGTGGAATCAGGAGGAAGGTTGGTGTAGGAGATTCGTTTGTTACTAGCCCACCATGAGCTCGTCGCTTCAATGGTAGAGACGCGCTCCCGCGCGATCCGGCGTGGCACGTCTCGCAACTCGTTTTCAGCTTCTCCCATGGCCGCTACGCGTGTACACCGGTTATGGCTTTTGTTCGCGTCTATGGACGTGATTTTCGAGGGCGAGGACGACCACGAGCACGAAGGACGAGACCTCAATTTCGGAGTTTAGCTTTAATTCTCGTTGCTCGTTGGTTGACACCCCCATACAGATATCCTGGTGCGCTCAGCGATCAGCCCGAGAGCCGCGAAAACAGAAACCAGAAACGCCAGACGATCATAGTTCCGATGCCCATCAAGTTCTACGACACTTACAGCCGGCAGTTAGAAGAATTCAAACCGATCGAGCCGCCAAAGGTTAAACTTTATACTTGTGGTCCTACGGTCTACTCGTTTGCACATATTGGGAATTTCCGAGCCTATGTATTCGAAGACCTTTTGCAGCGGCACCTGGAAGCGAGGGGGTTTGAGGTCGAGCGGGTGATGAATCTGACCGACGTCGACGATAAAACAATCCGGGGTAGCCGGGAAGCGGATATCTCGTTACCCGAGTTTACCGCAAAGTTTAAGAAGGCCTTTTTTGAGGACATCGAAACCTTGAGAATCAAGCGGGCAAATCATTTTCCCGCTGCGACTGAACCGGCGAACCTTGCGAAAATGATCGAAATGATCGATCAACTTATGCAACAAGACATTGCTTACCAAGCCGAAGACCGATCGATTTATTTTCGGATTAGCAGGTACCCCGACTACGGCAAACTGGCACATCTTAACCTGGCAGAACTGCGACCGACCGGTCGAATACAGAACGATGAATATGAGAAAGAGAGTATCGGGGATTTCGCTTTGTGGAAAGCCTGGGATGAAAAGGACGGTCCGATTGGTTGGGATACTCCGTGGGGTAGAGGAAGACCAGGCTGGCACATTGAATGCAGCGCTATGGCGACCCGGTTTCTGGGGCCGGAACTCGATATTCACTGCGGCGGTGTCGATAACATCTTTCCGCATCACGAGGCCGAGATCGCCCAGTCTGAATGCGTGAATCGAAAAAAGTTTGTTCGCTACTGGCTGCACAATGCTCATCTCCTTGTCGAAGGACAAAAGATGTCCAAATCGCTCGGCAATTTTTTTACGTTGCGCGATCTGCTTGACAAAGGTTTTACTGGTCGCGAGCTGCGGTACGCCCTCATTCAGGTTAACTATCGATCGCCGCTAAACTTCACATTCGATGGACTCAACCAAGCACGCCAGTCTTTGCGTCGGATCGATGAGTGGCTCAGACGCTTGCAAGAGATCGCAGGTAACGCAGCGCCAGATCCCCAGTTCGCGGCTGCAAGATCTGACAGCTTCTTCGAAGCTTTGGATGACGATCTGAACATCTCAGCCGCGCTGGCCGAAGTCTTCGACCAGATCCGAGCCACCAACAGCTCGATGGACGTGGGCGAGTTAACGCCGGGACAAGCCGCCGCGCTCTTGGATTGGTGGGATCGCATCAATCAGGTTTTACAACTGCATGAAGAAGCAGAACCCATCCCTCAGAACGTGACTCTGCTGCTCCAACAACGGGCCGACGCTCGCGCAAACAAAAACTGGGCCCAAAGTGACGCGCTCCGCGCCCAGATAGAAAAGCTCGGCTGGCTTGTTAAAGACACCAGAGACGGTCAGAAACTGGCAAGGAAAGTCCTGAGTCCCGAGTCTTGAGTTCTCGATCGCGTGTACAGCCGACCTGGATGTTGCCCCACCCAAAACTCAAAACTCAAACCCAAAACTCAAGACACAAGACTCAAATCTTCACCTATGTTTG
This sequence comes from Chthoniobacterales bacterium, assembly GCA_035939025.1. Classification (GTDB taxonomy): domain Bacteria; phylum Verrucomicrobiota; class Verrucomicrobiia; order Chthoniobacterales; family JAFAMB01; genus JAFAMB01. Next base: position 2,753 of record DASZGG010000254.1, read on the forward strand.
CGCCGTCGAACTTTCTCAACCTGGATCAGACAGAGCACCGAACCCTTTTCGATAATAGCACGCAGGTATGGGAGGTCCTAAAGCAAATCGGCAGTTATCTTCAATTCCGGTTGAAACCCGCCATCTATGGCAGGGTCATGGGAAGACCGTTCATCAGCGACAACGTTTACATCGGAGGTGGAACGCTGGTCGAGAATGGAGCTACCATCAAAGGACCTGCCTGGATCGGGAACAACTGCGAGATCCGGAGCGGCTGTTACATACGCGAAAACGTTATCGTTGGAGATGGGGTTGTGCTAGGTAATTCTTGCGAGTTCAAAAACTGCGTTATCTTTAATGATGCTGATGTGCCTCACTTCAGCTACGTCGGAGATTCAGTGTTAGGTTATCAGTCCCACCTCGGTGCCGGCGTCATCCTCTCCAACGTCCGACTGGATCATCAGGAGATAAGTGTAAAGACCGAATCCGGTCTCATCCCGACTGGACTCCGCAAATTTGGCGCGATAGTCGGCGATCGCGCAGAAATCGGCTGCAACGCGGTCATCAGCCCAGGTTCTTTCATCGGCCGCAATTCGCTGATTTATCCGCTCACTCACTTCGGAGGTGTTCTACCCGAGAACAGCATCCTGAAATTGCGGCAGGATCTGCATCGCACCGATCGGGTATGAATGTCGCAACCGGAGATTCCGCGGTTTTCGGGTTTAAATACGATCCTGTGCCCACATTCGAAGCTGCGTCCGCACTCTGCGGCCGACAGCGAAGGCACCGCACCTCAGGAATGTGAGAAGCCAGCGCGGATCCGCCAGCAACGACTGTTTTGCCAGGGACAGAGCCGCTTCCTGATCTTTCAAGACTGCGTGAACCAATACCGTCGTGGCTTGCAGCTCGCGCCGCCATTTCTGCAAGGTTTTATCATCGTCGAGCCGTAGCGAACGCGACGCCTGGATCTTCTGGATCATCTGCAACCCGTCGTCCAGGCCCTTAAGCAGGCTCCGATTGCCGGCGTTCATCGTCATGGATCCAGCGTGCCAACAGTAACGGTAAAAAATCTCCGGACTGGATACATCCCGTATCCCACTAAGCGCAGCCCTGATTAAAAACTCGCGGTCGGAGGCAACCGCGTACGCCAGATCGAATCGGCCGACTTGGTCGAACAAAGAACGCCGAAAAAAACGGCTGTTGATGATCGGGAGGCCGACGGTCGCGTTCTGCAATGAAAGTCTGTAACGGTTAGGATCTTGATAACGATGCATCTCAACCGCGGTTCCCAGCCTGCTCATGCGAAAAATCTGGCAGCCGCCAGACAGCACGGGCACGGAAGGAGCGGCAGCAAGTATTCTTGCGCAGCTCTGCAGTGCCCCGTTAGCATACACATCGTCGCTGTTCAAGATCGAAACGACATCCCCACTGGCCCGATCGATCCCCTTATTCCACGCGTCATACACACCGCGATCGGGTTCCGACAGAACCTTCAGGTGCGGGTATCGGTTCAAAACTTCGAGCGTACCGTCCGACGATCCCCCATCGATGATCCAGTGCTCAAATTCTGGATAATTTTGAGCTAAAACACTTTCGATCGCCGCCCCGATAAACTCCCTTCGATTAAGACAGGCAGTTATTATTGAAAACTTCATGCAAACGTGAGCCGCATTGGAGGGGCGTTGCTGGCAACGCCCAGGAGCTGCCAGCAACTCCCCTCCGGCCCGAAAATCTCACGAGCGCTTTGGCTTGTCAGATTTCGGGCTATGGGTTTGCTGCCGTCTCAGGCGCCGGTCCAAGATCCTCGTTGGCTACCCACCCCAGCTGATTTCCCTCTGCGGTTTGCACGAGGCTATAACCAAACGCCTTCCGAATCATCCGGACAAGCGTCCCCTTCTCGAGGACTGCATCCGGTCCGGTGATTTGTTGGGGCCCCGATTGGTACATTTTTACCTTGTCGCGAACGGCCGTTTTAAAGTCATCGCCCGTGCCTGAAGCCACAGCAGCATAGGCCGCCGCATTCGGATCAGGCCCTGTAGAATGGCATGCGTTCAATGCTAGTGAACCTGCCACCAATACGAAAGCACGAAGCGGGACAACCTCGATGAATGCGCTGGTTAACTGAAAATTCGTCGTCACAATGGCGTCCCACGCGTGATCTTGGACCACGCGCGAGCAGAACATCCGTGCCACGACACACGTACTCGATCAACACAAGAATTCGCGAGGGTCAGTTACATGACCTGTCAGAGCCCAAGCGACAACCGCAAGGGAACGAGAATACTTTGCGGATAACTCTTTAAATCAAATAAAATACCCCCCCAATCCTTCGGCTCCGAATGCGCAGCCTATCAGTGATTGCCAGCGCCCTTGTCCGTTGTCGCCTCGCCCATGTCCGTCGATTCCTCGTTAACCTTCGGCTCGAGATCCTCGGCCGCTCCTTCTTCCGCGTGCTTTTTTGACTTGTCTGGCATAATAATCAACAACTAACAGGCCTCACGTCAGTCGGCAAGGTCATGCAAGCCAATTCATGGTACCCTTTCGGGTGAGTTTTGCTTGCGACAGTTGCCTATGACGCCCCTCCAGTTCTTAAAGGACCATGAAATCTAATACGAACGGGTTACTGACCGATTCTAGCCGTTCCGGCACATTCGGTCACATTTACTTGTTTATGTTGCGTTCGGTTCTGTGGTTCGCGTTTTTTAATTTCCTCGCCATTGTTGCTCAAGCCGAGCCCGATACGGCTCAATCGGGCTTCGAATTTGGCCGGCCGGTGTTTCAGTATTTCACGATGCGAGATTACGGAGCAGCCGATCAAAACTGGGTTGCCATTCAGGATCGCCAGGGCCGCATGTTATTTGGCAACCGCGATTGCGTTTTGGAATATGACGGCTATGTCTGGAAGAAGATTCCGATCGCCGGTGGTGTCTTCATACGAGCTCTGACAATGGATCAGACCGGTGCGATCTGGGTCGGCGGAGTTAATTGCTTGGGCCAGCTAGTGCTCAAAGGCAACTCCTACGAGTTTAAGTCGTTGGAACGCCTGGTCCCGGATTCGTCTAAGCCGTTCGGCGACTGCTGGGGCGCATTTGCTAACGGCAACGAAGTTTATTTTTCAACCAACAGAGCGCTACTGCTCCTGCGAAATGGTGTCATCACACCAATCCCCTGGCCTTCGGACACCGGATTTTCGTGGCTACTCATTGCTAGCTCCAACCGAGTGTTCATTCACGCCAGGGGACAGCCTTTGTATGAAGTCGTCGACGATCACCTCGTCTCTCTGATCGATGCAAAAGCTCTTACCGGTACGAAGGTCGAGCAGATTCTCGAGCCGGTTCCCGGAGAGATGCTGCTTCTCACGAAAGATCATGGGATTCTTAGAATGCACGCTCGAACGATAGAGCCGTTTCCAACTGAAGCGGATCCTGTTTTCAGAAATCACCCGATCTGGACCGGGAAGACTTTGCCAAATGGCCTCTTCGTTGTGGCGCTCCAGCGTCGCGGCCTCCTTGTCCTGGATTCACGCGGACATCTCCATGGGACGTTCTACGAGGAAAATGGCTTGCCGGAGCCCACAGTTCTTGACCTTGGCGTTGACCGGTCCGGGGGTGTCTGGATCTGTGGAGACAGCGGAATAACGCATTTATCCTCGTCATGGCAGATTTCCGTCTATGACGCGCAAACGGGTTTGGATCGAAGCTCCCTCGTAGATGTAGCCCGTTATAACGGCTCGTTGTACGCGGTTGCGCGGGATGGTCTGTTTAGATTGGTACCGGGCAACGATGGGACCAAATGCCCAAGGTTTCAAAGGGTTGAAGGTGTTGACATGCGCCTTTTTTCCGCTGCTATACACCCGCACGGCTTGCTCTTGGCCGGCGACGCAGGCGTTACCCTGGTTACGGAAGGGATCTCGAAGCAAATTTATGAAACCACCGCGACCGAGAGCGTATTGGAACTGACTCGCTCGACAAGAGACGGAAATCGCTTCTTCCTGGCGACCACCAAAGGGTTGGCATCAATCAGGTATTTGAACGGAAATTGGATCGATGAGGGAACTCTGCCTGATTTCAAGGGGGAGGTGCGTTCGATTGCGGAGATGCCCAACGGCGATTTATACTTTTCGACACTCAGCTCTGGATTCTATCACGTGAAACTGCGAAAGGATGCCAGGTCGATCTTCGATGGCGCTAACGCAGAGTCCCTCTCCGAGGCGCAAGGATACCCCTCGGTACAAGGAGTGACTCACTTAGTCCCGTGGGGCGACCGGCTGCTGTTTAAAACAGACAATGGTGCCTATCTGTATGACGCCGAAAATAACAGCTTTTCCGAGCCCGAGTTCCTGGCCAGAGCCATTAACAACCGAAAACTGGAATCGATGTGGGCTAGCAACGTCGGTTCCCCTCATGTTTGCCTCCTCACCAGCGGGAGCGACACTTCGTCGGATTTCGGCAAGCGCCTTTCTGTGATTTTCGAGAACGGCGAAATTAAGTCGGTCCCGTACACGGTGGCAAACTTCATTGGCCACATTGAAAAATTCTACGACGAAATCGGCGAACAAGGCCCCCTGCTCTGGGTAGCTGGGACTTATGGCCTCGCCCGAATAGAGAATCCCCAATTGCTGCCTAAACCCGCTGTGTTCGATCTCTACGCGCAGGAAGCAACCACGAACAATGGCGAGGAAGTCTTATTACCGAACAGCGAACACCTCCTCCGGCTACCATACTCCAAACGAAATTTCCGAATTCGTTTCGCGACCGACTCGTTCACCGGTCCCGACCAGGTGCGATTCCGATCCAGG
>DASZGG010000255.1:0-6082 GCA_035939025.1 Chthoniobacterales bacterium
TTTCCTTCCTCTTCCAAAAATCCGCACGGTATGCTGATCCCGCAGATCCCCGCCATATTTGCGGCTAAGGTGAAAATGTCGGCCAGATACATGCTGAGCGGATCGCTTGTGCGTTCACCGAGTTTGAACGCCGGGGTCGGAGAAGTCGGGCAAACAATTGCATCAACTTGCTCAAAGGCAATCGCAAAGTCCTGACGGATCAGGGTACGAACCTTTTGGGCCCGCAGATAATAAGCATCATAATAACCCGAGCTCAGTACGTAGGTGCCCAGAATGATGCGACGTTTGACCTCGGGGCCGAAACCCTCTTCTCTCGTTCTGCCGTAGTGGTCAAGAAGACCGCTCACCTCCTTAGCGCGAAACCCGTATCGCACTCCGTCGAATCTGGCGAGGTTCGCAGAAGCCTCGGCGGGAGCGATAATATAATACGTACTTAGAGCATGTTCGGTATGAGGTAACGAGATTTCGATCACCTCAGCGCCCAGGCTCTGTAGGTGCTCAACGGCTGCCCGTACCGTTTTCGCTACTTTAGGGTCAAGACCTTCAATAAAATACTCTTTTGGGAGACCGAGGTTCAGTCCTTTGATGCCCTTCTCCAGATTAGCTGTAAAATCCGGAACCGGCTCATCCAGGGACGTCGAGTCGCATGGGTCCACTCCGGCGATGACGTTCATCAGGAGCGCCGCGTCCATAACATCTTTGGTAATCGGGCCGATTTGATCGAGGGAGGATGCGAATGCGACCAGGCCGTACCGCGAGACGCGGCCGTAGGTTGGCTTTAATCCCACACAACCGCAAAGTGCGGCCGGCTGCCGGATTGAACCGCCGGTGTCCGATCCAAGAGCCGCGAAGGCCTCATCGGCGGCTACCACAGCCGCGGAGCCCCCACTGGAACCGCCCGGAGTGCGCGTTGTGTCCCACGGATTCCTGCTCGGTCCGAAAGCCGAATTTTCTGTGGAAGATCCCATGGCGAACTCGTCCATGTTCACCCGGCCAAACGGGATGGCACCGGCCGCCCGAAGCTTCGCGATAACCGTGGCATCGTACGGAGCGATGTAACCTTGCAAAATCTTTGAGGCACAGCCGCACGGATGGCCTTTGACGTTGATCACGTCTTTAATCGAGATCGGCACACCGCCCAATGGGAGACGGACATCGGCGTTCTGGGCTTCGGAAACTGCCCCATCGAGATCATACGATAAATAGCCGTGGATCGATGGATCGACCAATTCAATCCGGCGGCCCAATGCTTCGATCAGTTCCTTCGGCGCAACTTGTTTGGAACGGAGGATAGCCCGGGTTTCATGAACGGTAAGGGAGGTGATTTCCACCGTTTACTCCACGACTTTCGTTACGATGAACAATCCCTGTGCCTGGCGTGGTGCGTTCGAAAGAGCGATTTCACGATCCATGCCATCGCGTGGTTCATCCTCTCGGAAGACGTTATAAATTTGGAAGCTGTGAGCCATCGGTTCTACCTGAGATACATCGACCGCATTTAGCTTTTCCACATGCTCGAGGACGTGCCCCAACTGGGCTTGGAATGTCTTAATCTCCACCGGCGTCAATTTGATGCGAGCCAGCTCTGCCACATATTCGACGTCAAAGTTCGTTGAGCTCATTGTAATCGACGTAACGAATAGAGCTGGGGCGCCCGCTTCGCAATCATTTGTTGCCAGGACAGCGAACGTCAATGAACATTCACGCTAAATAAGCAATTTTTCGTTTGCCATCGTTCTGACTGGCCGCTGTCCTTAGCCGTCCAACCGTGCTATAAGACAGGGAAAGAGCGAGACGACGACCCCCCAGTCATGTCGGATACATTCAGAGCTGCGCGAGACTTTCTTTTAGAAAATCGTGCCGAGCACGATGTTGCCCGCAGAGGCTTTCAGTGGCCAAAGCTGGACCGCTTCAATTGGGCCTTGGATTGGTTTGACAGCATCGCGGCGGGCGAAAGAAGCGATCAGTCGGCGCTTTGGATCATGTTCGAAGACGGGGCAGAAACCAAGCTTTCCTTTCGCGAACTCTCTAATCGATCATCGCAGTTAGCAAACTACTATCGCGAGCTGGGCGTCCGTCGCGGCGACCGCGTCATGGTAATGCTTGGCAACTTGCCTCCCCTTTGGGAGACGGTTTTGGCGCTCATCAAACTTGGTGGCGTCATCCTGCCGGCAACGCCTCTTCTCAGCGGAGACGATCTGACCGACCGCATTGAAAGAGGTCGTGTGCGACACATCGTATGTACTGCAGATTGCGTATCGAGGTTTGGTCAATTGGAGAAACGTTGCACGCGCATTGTTGTCGGAGGGCGAGCGCCAGGATGGCATGCCTACGAGGATGGGTATGATGCTCCGGCGAAATTTGAGCCGGACGGAGAGACGCGGGCCGGCGATCCGATGCAGCTCTACTTCACGTCTGGTACGACGTCGAAGCCCAAGCTCGTGCTGCATTCGCACGTCACGTATCCGGTTGGACATCTCTCGACCATGTACTGGATCGGGCTGCGGCCGGGCGATATCCACTGCAATGTCTCTTCTCCAGGTTGGGCAAAACATGCCTGGAGCTGCTTCTTCGCGCCCTGGAATGCCGAAGCGACGGTCTTCGTCCCAAATCAGTCACGCTTCAACGCCAAAGGGTTGCTGGAGGCCATCACTCGCGCAAACGTCACTACGTTTTGTGCTCCGCCCACGGTGTGGCGTATCCTGGTCACAGAGCAACTTGCGGAATATAAGACCAAGCTACGTGAAGTGGTGAGTGCGGGCGAGCCGCTCAATCCTGAAATTATCAACCATGTGCAGGCCGTCTGGGGCCTCACGATCCGCGAAGGATACGGTCAAACCGAAACCACCGCTGTGGCCGGCACTTGTCCGGCGCAACTCGTCAAGCCGGCATCCCTGGGCACACCGCTGCCTGGGTTTAAGTTGGTCCTGCTGGATGCCAATGATCAAGAGACGAACGAAGGCGAACTCTGTTTGATGCTCGATCCGCGACCCCTAGGGCTGATGCCAGGGTATCAGAAAGATGATGGAACTGTGTCCCCGATCGAGGGCATGGTTTACCGTACCGGTGACGTCGTGTCCTGCGACGCCGATGGTTATTTTACGTTTGTTGGCAGGGCTGACGATGTTTTCAAAGCTTCGGACTATCGGATCAGCCCGTTTGAACTTGAAAGCGCTCTGATCGCCCATCCGGACGTGATAGAATGTGCGGTCGTTCCGTCGCCCGATCAGATTCGCTTGGCTGTCCCTAAGGCATTCGTGATTCTTCGGTCGGGCGTGGAGCCTTCGCGCGAGGTCGCCCTATCGATTTTCCAGCATATCCGGAAAGCACTGGCACCTTTCAATCGCATTCGACGAATTGAATTTTCGGATCTGCCAAAAACGATCTCAGGGAAGATTCGTCGCGTGGAGTTGCGTCACCGCGAGGTTGCGAACGCGCAGAGCGGCAGACGACCCTCCTACGAGTTTAAAGAGGAGGAATTTCCTGAGCTGAAGCGCTCAGGCAGCGAGGAGCTTTGACGTCCGAGCGCAAACTCAAACCCCAAAACTCAAACCCCAAAACTCCAAACTCAAAACGCAAAACGCACATCTCCCCATCAGAGATGGTTAAACATTTGAATCGCGAGGAAGATCACAATCGCGACTAGAGCCAAGACGGCTAGGCAGGAGATGACTAGACGCATGCGCGCCTGACGCCGTTGCGCACGCCTCGGGCGACGCGGACGGTCCGAAAACAGGTCCTCCCCGTGGCGCGAGTCTTGCAGAATATCCGGGGAATCGAACGGACTCCGTCTCGTAGACGCACGCGCGATCCTCTCCTGTCGTTGCCGTTCTTGTTCAGCTTGAGCCAGTTTCGGAGCTTCCTCGATTGTTCGCTGTAATTCTTCCATCTCGCGACGCAGCTCTTCTTCTTTTTTCGCGAGCTCGTCTTTCTTCGCTGAGATCGGAGAGTCGTTAAATCGTCTGCGTCCCATCACTCAACAGTATCAGCCATGCATGAAGTAGAAAACGAGAAGTGCGCTCAACCCAAGAATCAATAAGGGGAGCGTAAATGCGAAGCCGCGTTTGAGCCATTGCACGAAACTGGCATCGTCTGGTGCTGAGTAGTAGGTTTCGTCAACCGTTGAACGTGGGTCAATGACCTCTGCGTCGGATTTGGCGTTAATTCTGGTGAGCGATTTGGTATACTCAGCGCGGGCGTCGTCTACGGCGCTCAATGCTTTGCTCAATTCCTTGTGGAGATCCGAATTGCTCCAACTTTTCGGATTGATAGCTTCGAGGGTTTCAAGGTGCTGTGCAAAGGTCGTGTTCGTGGCGCGCAACTGTTCCACCCGTTTCTCAGCTTCGTAGGTTTCGCGCTCGATCACCACGAGCGATCGGGTTAGCTTTTCCATCATGTCGGCGCGGCCCTTTTCCAGCTCATCTTGCTTCCGGCTGAGCTCTTCGAGTTCGCGTTTCTGTTTTTCGATCAATTCCTGCTGGCGCTTCAGCTGCAGGAGCTGTTCCTGAGCCCGTTGGACCTGGGAATCGAGCATTTCAGGTGGTGTCGACCGCTCGTCTGGCAGGTCGAGAAGCGGTTCTTTCGTACTCTCCGACATTAAACATCCATTCTCAGGAAAACGGACGCCGCCGCAACGAAAATCTGTGTTAATTTGGTTTAGTGGCTAGAGGCTAGAGGCTCGTGGATGGTAGGGATGCGCTCCTGCGCGTCCGGCGCCGAATGTCTCGACGCTCTGCTCCGACATAGGCTTCCCCGAAATCCGTCTTTTTGGCCTTTGATCTTTCCTTGGACGTGCAGCGCCGGACGCGCAGGAGCGCATCCCTACCATCTCAGGGCGCCGTCGAAGACTAGCCACCAGCCACCAGCCACTATCTTCCCGGCAGTACCTGCAGGAGGTAGCCTTTGAGATACTCGGTCTCGGGAATATGGGGAAGAATGGGGTGGTCGAGCGGTTGCGACAGATACTTCAAGATTCGGACGTGACGTTTCGCGTCCACGCTTGCATCAACGATCATCTCCAGAAACATTTCACGGGAAACGTGATGAGAACAGGAGAAGGTTGCCAAAAACCCGTCTGGCGGTAGCAGTTGGAGAGCGCGCATATGGATCTCTTTGTAACCTCGCCATGCGCTGTTGAGAGAATCTTTGGATTTCGCGAAGGAAGGCGGGTCTAGGACGATCAAATCGAACTGGACATTCTCACGGATTTCCTTTGACAAATAGTCGAACACATTTGCTTCCTCCGTGGTGATCGTGACTCCATTCAGGTGAGCGTTCTCGTCAATCGACTTCACCAAATCGCCGCTGATCTCGACCGCCGTCACCGTGGAAGCCCCGGCTTTGGCGCAGGCAATCGCAAATGCGCCTTGATTGGAAAAACAATCGAGAACCCGCAGCCCATTGGCGAGCTCTGCGACGGCCTCGTAATTATCCAGCTGGTCCAGGTATAGACCGGTTTTGTGCCCCATAAGGAGGTCAACGTGGAAACGCATTCCTTTCGACTCGATCACGATGCTGGTCTGTTGCTCCCCCCTAAGGATGCCGGCCACGAGATCGAGACCTTCCGCTTTCCGTATTGGAACGTCGTTCCTTTCGATAATCGAGTTGGGCGACAGGAGCTGTTGAGCGGCTTCGGCGATCAGCTCCTTTCTTTGGTCCATTGCCAACGTGAGTGTTTGCAACACCAGATGTGATCCGTACCGATCGACAATCACTCCGGGCAATCCGTCGCTTTCGCTCCATACGACGCGGCCAGGGTTTCGATTAACTCCGAGTTTTTCGCGTGAAGCAATGGCCTGGCTGATCCTCCGAACAAAGAAATCATGGTCCAACTCTTGTTTGCGCCGGGAGTATCGTCTGGCGACAATCTGTGATTTGGGATTGTAAATGGCAGATCCTAACAATCGATCTTGACCGTCTTTTAGCGAAATAACATCGCCGGGCTGAGGGTCACCAAACGCCTTAAGAACCTCCGAACCATAGACCCAATCGTGTCCGTGAAAGATCCGCGCGCGCGGTTTGACAACGATCCCAGCCATGGATGCAGTTACAGCAGCCGGGATCAATGGTCCACAGAAAAGCC
>DASZGG010000256.1:0-6168 GCA_035939025.1 Chthoniobacterales bacterium
AGGAGCGTGACCCTACCAGCTTGGGGTTATGCCACGCCGGTCGCGCGGGAGCGCATCTACCACGCCGACACGCCGATACGCCGACACGCCGACACGTTTCCCCTCACGGCGCGGCGAGTGACCCGCGCACAGATCGATAGCACTCTACAAATCCGGAGGCGAAGTCCTCGGGGCGTTGCCGAATCCACACATCGATCATGTCGAGCTCAAAAAATCCGCCGGTTTCGATCTCATGCTGGTTCCACGAGAAGGGGCCATCATGGATCCCGACATAAATCTCGATAAACTCGTGGCCGGTAACCTCGGAAGCCGCGATCCTGCCCAAATCCGCGAGCCCAGCCGTTATCCCAAGCTCTTCCTTCAGTTCGCGGATCGCGCAATCCCGATATGATTCGCCGGCATTGACGTGACCCGCAGCGCTCGAATCCCAGCGTCGCGGGAACTTGTCTTTTCGGTACGAGCGTTTCTGCAAAAGCAGTTCTCCGTCGCGGTTTAAGATAAAAATATGAACCGCACGGTGAAGTAGATTCTCGCGATGAATTGTCGCGCGATCGATAGGGTCGAGGGGTTGATCATTGCGATCCACCGTGGCCAGGAGTTCCAGCGGATCGGAGGCATAGATACTTTGCGGATGAAGGGTGTTTACAATCCTGATCCACTGATTCAATGCAATGTCTTCGGCTCTGGCTGTTGCCGGGAGATTAACCGCGCGAAGGGCCCCCTCAATCGTCGCAGAATCGACACCCAGGAGCTTTCTCACCTGTTTCCGGCGTTCTGAGAACCCGGCCTTCACTACTTCAGGAAATTTTATCGGGTCGCTCTCCTCAAACTCGCCGGGCTCCCGTCGGGTCAGCAAAAGAACAACCGAATGCACCTGCGGTCGGGGAAGAAATACTGAAGGAGCAAGAGTCTTCAACTTGCTTACCTGCCAATTTCTTTGGGTGATGACACTTAGACTTCCGTACTCCTTGTTCCCGGGGGCTGCACTCAGGCGATCCGCCATCTCCTTTTGCACGGTAAAGACCATCCGCTCAAACGGACACGGATCTTCACTGAAGTGAAACAGGAGGGCTGATGACAAGTAATAGGGCAGATTCCCGATGATTTTCACCGGTTGACGCAGAAACTCGATGCGGGTGTCGTACTCCAGAGCGTCCCCTTCGATGACTTCGACGGCCGCATTGTCAAACCTTTCACGGAGATATTTCGCGAAGGCCCGATCTTTTTCGAGCAAAGTTGCCGACACCCGTCGACGCATTATTTCTTCGGTTAAAGCACCAAGCCCCGGACCTATCTCCACAATCCGATCACCCGCCTCAATCTCAAGTTTCTCCACTATCCAAGAAGCCAAGTTCTTATCATGTAAGAAGTTTTGTCCCAGAGACTTACGAGGAGAAGCTCCAAGCGCATCAAGGGTTGACATGATTTCAGAGATTTTCACTTGGCAAATTTTATGCTTTCCAAAGTTGCCGCCAAATTTTTCTCGAGAATGCGAGAGTTCTTTACAGGTTATTCACAAGCAATTCTCGACGTGCTTACGAGTCAACTTTGTGCGCGCGAATAAGTTTGATTAAGGTGCTTTTGGCAACTTTTTGCGGCGGAAAACCTTACGTGCTTCTCCAATTGAGATTCCTTCGATAAAATAGCCGATTGCGCTTCGGCCTACCGCGTAAGTTCCAGCCGCCGCTACTCCGCCTGAAATCGCATTGCCCCACCCGGGCAGCAGCTTAACCGCAGCACGTGCCCCTTCTCGAAAGACCATTCCCGCCCCAATGTTTAATCCTAAGGCTCCGAAAAATTCGGCGCCGGACCGCAAACCCATCTCGCGGCCGCTGACATGCATTATTCCCGAGACCATCGCAAATTGGAGGGCGGTAAGGACCGGAAGGTCCGCAAACGGGATTGGCTGCACACCGATTGCCGCGCATATGGTTGTCACCGAACGAACCAAACGCTGCGCGATTTCCATTTTAATTTTCTTCGCAGCGACCAATCGCGCCATCTCAACCTGTGCTTCTCCGGGAAGTTCGCGGGCGATCAGCTCGCCTAATGCATCGAAATTCCGCCGCTCGTCGCGTTCTGGATCGATCGAACCATCCACTCTGAATCGGACAAAAGAACAAACCGCCAGGCTTTTAGCGAAATGTCCGGATAGCTTGCCGGCGCTGCTCAACCAGGCATGCAGCTCAAGGCGCCGGGCTTCAACTTCACTCGGTGCAGTCCCACTGGGAAAATCAATCACCCCGATTAAACCGGCTTTAGACTGATGCCGCTGCTCTGCCAGTTCGAGCAGGCGGATTGCTTGCTCACATTGCAGGCCTAGGTCAAGCGGCTTGCTCCCATCGGCGAGAAATAAAAACAGATCGGGACTTTCCTCGGAGACGGCTCCTGCCAAGGCACTCCAGCTCAGGCTCGTCTCATTCAGGCGGCGTGCATCCAGAACCCGAAATCCGCCTCTTCCACGCAGCTCATAGGTAACCCACCCTTCGGTCTGTACCGGCTCGATCATCTGCAGCTCGCTGCCTACCAGCGCCGAAAACAGAGCAGATGCGTCGGCACCCGGATTACCCACCAAAACAATTCTAGCGAGTCTTTGCGCCAGAAAAATCTGTTTGACCGGCCTCAATTCCGCTAAGACAGCGTTCTGCAATGGACCAGGCAGTTTGGATATGATGGCCTCGAGTCGGTCGTAAATGGCGAGAAGAGTTTGGTGATTCATCAGGATAATCGGCAGGGAGAGGTTCCCGCTGAGGCGCGGCAAACGCCGTGGTCGCCGCGTCAGGTTTGGCCAGGGGCAAAACCCGGTCTACGAAGCAAGTGCTTTGAGCAGTTGCGTTACATGTTCGGTAGGCTTCACTTTCTTCAGGATAGCCTTTATTTTCCGGTCAGGACCGATGAGGTAGGTAGTCCTCTCGGTGCCCATGTATTTTTTCCCGTACATGCTCTTCTCGGCCCACACACCATACGCTTTCACGATCTTCTGGTCCGGGTCGCTCAGGAGGGGAAACTGAAGACCATGTTTGTTGATGAATTTTTTGTGGCTTTCAACGCTATCGATGCTGACGCCGAAAAGTTCCACTTTAGATTGAAGCTCACGCCAGGAATCGCGCAAGTCACAAGCTTGGGCTGTGCACCCCGGGGTATCGTCCTTTGGGTAAAAATACAGAACTATTGTTGAACCCGCGAAGTCGGCGAGCTTGACCTCCTGGCCTCCACCGTAGATGCCGCCGACTGCGGTTGCTTTAAAATCAGGAGCCGGATCACCAATCTTAAGTTCCATGTTCATGTTCGTGGTGGCCAAGCTGTCACGTCTGACGGGCCTTCGCAATCCACTTTGCGGCTCCCTCACCGGCAATTGTCCCCGTCACAAAACAGCCTTGCATAAGGTATCCGCCGGTTGGAGCCTCCCAATCAATCATTTCCCCGGCGCAAAACACACCGGGAATTGAGTGAATCATGAGATCTTCGGTGAGCTGATCCCACGGCACACCGCCGGCGCTCGAGATGGCCTCCTCAATGGGTCTTGGACGCTCCAAGACAATCCGGCAACGTTTCACCGCCGCGATCCAATGGAAAAGACTCTGCGGCTGGACCACTTCCTCGATGAGCGCAGCGGCTGCAGCACTCAGCCGCCAAAGTTTAATTGCCCCTTCTTTCAGGTCCATTCCGTCGCGCCAACGTTCTTCGAGCTGCGCGGGGCTGAGGCCGGGCCTAAAATCGATATCTATCTGCGGAGATTTTCTTAATTCACGAGTTAATTGGTAAATCGCACCTCCCTCGAGACCATATTCGGTAACCATGAGCTCGCCTTTGACGGTTCTACCCGCACATGTCACCTCGAGATTCTTGAGCGGTTTTCCGTCCGCGACGGCTAGAAACGAGTCGGACCACGCTCTTTCCCATCCAACGTTGGCAGGGACAAACGCATTCACGGGCACTCCCAATCGGCGAAACTCCTCGACCCAGAGGGCGTCTGATCCCGTCTGAGGCCATGAAGCGCCACCGAGCGCAAAGACTACGGCATCCGCGGTCACCAGATGATATTTTGAACCACGCTGAAACACCAGATCGTAGGGACCGCTGCCGAGCATCTGGTGAAAACGGCGGCCCACCTGGAAATCGACCCCTAGTCCATCGAGCCGTTCCAGCCATAATTCAAGAATCATTGGCGTACGAAAATTGCGCGGGAAAACCCGCCCGCTGGTTCCGACAAACGTTTCCACGCCAAGCTTTTCGAACCATCCGCGAAGATCCGCTGGAGAAAACTGTTTGAGCAACGCACCCCATCGCGCCGGGCTATCGTAGCGTGTGGCAAAATCTTCGGGCGGTTCTGAATGAGTGATGTTCAGGCCACCTCTGCCGGCAACGAGAAATTTTCGCCCCGGCGAAGCCTTCTGCTCAAAAATGGACGTACGGATCCCACGCTGAGCAATCAATTCCGCGGCCCGCAACCCGGCCGGCCCAGCTCCAATGACGACGGCAGAGGCTTTGTTCAACGGCTAAGTTCTAGCATTCGACTGATAGGCAGCTCTGCCCGTTTGCGCAACGCTTCGGGCATCCGGATTTCTGGCGAAAGATTTGCCAGTGCGTCTCGCAGCTTTTCTAATGTATTTTTCTTCATGAATCGGCATTCGGCGCAAGCACATCTGTCCGTGGGTCCCGGAATGAAGATCTTCCCAGGAATCTCCTTTCGCAAACGATGGAGCATCCCCGATTCTGTCACGATTATGAATGCTTCAGCGTGCGAATCCCGGCAATACTTTACCATCTTCTCCGTCGAACAGACTTCATCTGCCAACATTCTCACCGCAAAGGTGCACTCCGGATGAGCGACGACCGGGGCCGCCGGGTACCGCTCGTGGATCGCACTGATGCTGTCCCGGGTAAATTCTACGTGGACATAACAGGCTCCTCGCCAAAGGTCCATTTTCCGGCCCGTTTTCTCCATCACCCAGGCTCCGAGATTTTGATCCGGGACGAAAAGAATATTCCGATCTGCAGGAGCATTTTCGACTACCCGCACCGCGTTGCCGCTCGTACAGATGATATCGGAGAGCGCTTTCACCCCCGCGCTGCAATTGATGTAGGCAATGACGTAATAATTCTTGTCGGCGTGCTGTTGCAAGAATTCTCCAAGACTTTCGGCCGGGCAGGATTCTGAAAGAGAACAGCCAGCATCCAAATCCGGCAAGATCACTCTCTTTGTCGGATTCACGATTTTTGCCGTTTCGGCCATGAAATGCACGCCACAGAAAACGATAACGTCCGCATCCGTTTCTCTGGCTCTGAAGCTGAGTCCCAGTGAGTCGCCGACATAGTCGGCTACATCCTGGATTTCCGGCACTTGATAGTTATGAGCCAGGATAATCGCGTTACGCTGCCGCTTTAACCGCAAAACCTCTGCGGCCAAATCGTATCCTTCTTTAAGCGCAACCATAATACAGAGGGCAAACTACCATTCCGCCCGTGCTCTTAGCAAATCGGTTTTAAACAGACGCTGCGCGTCTGTTTAAAAGCTTTCTAGCCCGGAATGAGTTCGTGGCTTCTCCCAGCGTGTGATTTTTGCAGGCTAGGCGCAAGCTGGTAGGGACGCGCTCCCGCGCGAGCCGCCGTAGATTGTCCGATAACGACATCCGGTGCAGCGCCTCTGATCGTCGATGGTTTCCGGCGCGTCCGGCGCAGCACGTTCGCAGAAGGCGCAATAATGGAAAGGGCCGAATACCATCGCCACTCGCGAGCGCGCATGGCAGAAACGGCAAAAGACGAGTCGAGATATGCAACGCCACGCAACGCCATGCAACACCGGACGCGCCGGAGTGCATCGACCATCGGAGGCGCTGCACCCGACACGATCATCGGACGTGCTGTCGCGGATCACGCGGGAGCGCGTCCCTACCGTGCCACGCGTTCCGAAAACGCGTCGAGGCACGCCTCCGCTCTAGCCACCGGGCGCTAGCCACCAGCCACTAAAAAAGGGGAATCACGTCGACAATCGAGTCCGCAGCAGCTATCTGATCTGGTTCCAGCCGGCAAAGGGCATTTGCCTGAGACAATGCAAACAACGCGTGTGACTCTTGTCTGCCGACGGGCTTGAAAACCCCCTCCTTGTAATCACCTCTCAAATAGTGAGGTCGCCCGCCGCGGTTCACCAGATCCTCGGCTAGGCGC
>DASZGG010000257.1:0-5021 GCA_035939025.1 Chthoniobacterales bacterium
GCGCAGGAGCGCGTCCCTACCAGTCGCAACGGCATCGGCTAATCCACAGGCTTCTTCGCCGAGATGCAGTCTATACGCCAGCGTAGCGGCTCCAATCCAAAACTACTCTGTCTAACTAACGTTTATTTTGGACGGCAGTGCTTTTCGATAGTGCAAACGACGACAGTTCCGGTGGGCGAGTTCGGTTGAATCTCAAACCGTCCCGCTATCACACGGGCTCGATAGCGCATGATACTTAATCCCATCCCATTCCGTTCGCCATTCGCAGGGAGGAAACCGACTCCGTCGTCGCTAACCCGCAAAGAGCAAGCCTCATCCCCGCTTTCGAGTGCGATAACGACTGACTTAGCGTGTCCATGTTTCAGAGCATTGCTTAGCGCCTCCTGGGCGATCCTGAAGAGATGGACAGCTTGAGTATTGTCGCGGACCATTACGGGTTCTGGGCAGATGAAGGAGCACGAGATTCCTGCTATCCTCGAAGTGCTCGAAGCCAGCTCTTCTAACGCAGACTCCAGACCACCCTCGTCTCGATCTACTGGAGAAAGACCTCGAGCAAGGTCGCGAGTCAGCGCGGCGGCATTTTGCAGCAGATCCGCTATTTCTCCCGCCGCCTCGGAAAGAATGTGCGACTCTCTCTCTAGCTCCTGCTTCAACATGGATGCACTATATCCGATTGCCGCGAGGTATTGGCATACTCCATCATGAAGATCGCGCCCGATCCGCTGTTGTTCACGCTCGCTGATACTAATGATTTCCTCTTCCAGTTGCTGGGACCTCTCAAGTAACTCGAGCCGGGCGGTAATCGCAGCGCGTTGCTGCCCGAATGTCCATCCCGAAAACATTACCAGGCAAAAAAACATTAACCGGACGATTCCGTCCCAGGCACGAAGCCATTCGCTTGAATACAAATGACCGGAAGCCTTATCAACCCACCACCAGGCGAAAGTACTCAACACTGAGATAAATACCGCTAACTTCATGTCCCCAGACCAAACCATCAACAGAATCGGTATGGAGTAGAAAGGCCAGATCGTAACTTCGTACCCGGTCAGGTAGTCGATGAATCCTATGATGATTGCCAGCGCAAGTGCTTCAATAAACAGCCAAGTGCGCGATTGCGTCCGAAGAAAATTGGCAAGGGGCTCCACCTGACTCATTTAGCCGCGACCTACGATCAAAATCAACTGTCCATTAAGCGCTTGCAGTATGAAACGCTTCCGATTTAGCGGAGCTTCTACTCGCGTTCACGGACCCACCTGATGGCGAAGTGCTGCAATTCAGCCGCGTTCCGGAAATTCATTTTTTCTTTAATCCTCGCTCGATAGGTATCAACCGTCGCTACGCCAAGTTGAAGTTTATCGGCGATCTGACGAGTCGTCTGTCCAGACCCGATCAAGTCCAGCACTTCCAATTCGCGATCAGTCAAACGATCGATGGCTCTGGATATCGTCTTAACTCCGGCAGAGGTCAGACTCTTCAAGAATCCCGAAGTCATTTTTTCCGAAAGATAGACTTCTCCCGCAAGTACCCGCCTGATCGCCGATAAGACTTCGTCAGCTGCTTGATGTTTGGTGATGTACCCGGTGGCGCCTGCATGCAGAGCGCGCTCGGCGTAGAGCGATTCTTCGTGCATAGAGAGGACCAGTACCGGCACTCCGATGGAGAGGGCCTTGATGCTCTTGATCAGCTCCAGTCCGCTGGACCCTTTCAAAGTGATGTCTATTATCGCCAGATCCGGCGATCTGTTCCGAATCAGTTGGATTGCGTCCTCAGCGGTATCAGATTCTCCAGTTACTTCCATATCCGGCTCATGATTGATGAGCTGAGCAAGGCGTTCTCGAAACAATGGATGGTCGTCCACAATCACGACTTTTATTTTGTTGCCGCTCATGAAGGTGTTAAATTTGAATCTACCGACTTTTTCAATGGGTCAATGTAGATTCGTTCTCGTCGATGTTTTTGGAGGGGATGTTCCTTGCGTCCCCAATCGTCCTCGTCCTCGCATTCCTCGGCTGCGCCCAAAATCCTACTGCTTTCTAACCCGCAATGAGCTCGTCGCTTCTCAAAGCGTGTGATTTTTGCGGGTTAGGCGCATCTCGCTGTCAGTTGCCTGCGCGCCGCCATTTGGAGGGACGCCAGCTAATCACGGCAGACCTGGCCAGGGATAGCTAAAGTTCGGCAGACGTTTCCAGAGATGACCATAATGCCCTAAGCTCCGGCATCAAGGACGGATCGAGTTCTAAGGCGTCAATACCGTCGAAAGCCCAATGCCACGGCTCCCAATCAAAGCCAAATGCGTTGCCGCGAGGATAAGGCTGGCTTATTCGGAACTCGGATCCATGATGACACAACCAAGCGTAAGCCCTGGTTGTGGCGAATGCTTCTGTCAAAACTTCTGACACACTTGCGTCTGCAAAATCCAAGGCCATCCCGGTGTGGTGCTGACTGAAACCAGGAGGAGCGTTCACTCGCAGGATTGTGTCTAACGGCTGTGCTGCCCGGAGCTTCTTCTCAATGATGTTCGCCTGCGCCTCAAGACTGCGGAAAGCACTTATCAGACGGATCGTGATGCCCTCCGAGCCCGCAACCCGTCTGAGATCCGTCCATAAAGGCATCGCTCCTGAGGCGATCCAAACAATCCTCCCCGTATCGTCCGTGCAACACTTAACAAGGTCTGCCCCTTCGCGGTAGATGGGTATGCCACGCTTGGCAACATGCTCGCGGTAAATACCGAGATCTAGATTGAGCCTTGCGATTCTAGTTAAGTACCCTTTATCGTTAGCCTTCGTAGTTGAAATATCCATGCTCGTGTCACTTCTCGAAATTATTGAGACTCTCCTGGAACGGGAAGGTTAAAGCTCATCGGGTAAGGACCGCGCTTCGGGTGGTTCTAAGGAAGCGTCATTCGCGCGAACGGCCACCAGGCTGCAGAAGAACGAGGGATTTTCGACATAATTTCATCTCCAATTGCCGATGAGAATAAAGGGCGCCCAGAAATAGGGATGAGCAAAGCTGGATCGATCTCCTTGACCTTCGAGCAGGGCTAACTGGGCGCGTTGCAATGCCTCTGCCTTCGAAATGCCATGTTCCG
This sequence comes from Chthoniobacterales bacterium, assembly GCA_035939025.1. Classification (GTDB taxonomy): domain Bacteria; phylum Verrucomicrobiota; class Verrucomicrobiia; order Chthoniobacterales; family JAFAMB01; genus JAFAMB01. The sequence goes on from DASZGG010000257.1 coordinate 3,092, forward strand.
TCTCGTGCAAGCGGTAGAACTGTTGCATGAGAAGCCTTGTGCTCTCATCGGCCACCGGCCAGAGAGTGGCGATAATGGCCTTGGCCCCCTTTCGCTGAGCGATCATCCCGAGGCTTTCCCATTCGCCGCCAGTTGCCTCGGATGTTCCGACGGCCGTGTTACAGGCCGAGAGTGTCAGGAGGTCGACGTTGGCAAACAGGTTGGGTATCAAGCTAAGTTGCGTTAGCGTGAGATGACTCCCATCCCCGAGCAACAGGAAAGAGCTATCCTCATTCTCGGACGCCAATTCGAAATGACTCGCTATATGCACAACCGGGTAGCTGACTCGAAGCGAATCTTTCAGCTGATCTTCCGTGAACGCTTCGTCCAAAAGCACTTTGCCGGGTAGCACACCAAGATCGGATTTGCTGTTTTCATCGCGAACGATATCGCGCAGCTCCTCTGGCACCGACGGCAGCGCCACAAAGCCAGGTTCGGCTTTCGATACACCCATGCCGAGCGCTCTCCAACCAGATGCCGGCGTTTCCGTGAGTCGCGTACGGCTGGCCAGAGTAAATTCCACGTTCCGATACCGCTGGACCAAATACTTGTTGCCATCGTAGAGCGCCGCGATCGGCAAATAACGCAACTTCCCATCGAGCGACCACATCAGAGTCTGCGCATGCGCGCCATCCAAATCCGTAGCGATCGGGCCAATAAGGATGTTATAGAGATCCTGTGCTTGTGGTCGCAGATCTCCGTTGGGATCCTGCAAAGCCTCGCGGAACGCCACGACCTTCTTTTCCAGGGCAACTCGGCCGATCGGATATTCGCGGGCGATCACGATGTCCGGCGTTATCAGGATAATATGTAACTTTGTTTCTGCGGCGAGCGTGCAGATAGCCACCACGCCGGAACCCAGGTCACGGACGTCTTGCATGAGTCCTTCTGACTCTCTCAGTTCATCGACTTTTCCAGCGGTCGAGGGTGTCTGCTGTGCATCGCGCTCGAGTTCGGCGAGCGTCTTCTGAAACAACGCCATCGCGTGCTCGGATTCAGCGTCCAACTCCTTGAGTTCCCGGACTTCCTCCGGAGTTAGCGATGGTTTCGCACGCAGTTGACTGCGGCGCGCGGCGGAAGCTGCCACTCGATCAGCACCCTCCCGGTAACGACGTTCCCAGTCAGCTTCCTCGGGTGTCAAAACGGGTGGAACGATTTGAGCCGCCTCGGGCGCGCCGCGTTGAATGAATTGCGAATACTCCTCTTCTTTCAGAAGATTGAGGATCCGGCTTCCTTCGGAAACTCGCCCCTGCGAAATCAAGAGATCCGCTAACTCGCGGTAAATGTCTGCCTGTCCACCAATAAAGCTCTTTCGCGATTGTTCCCCGAGACTGCGCACCGTCGTGCGAATCCTTTCCCAGGCCGCGACAGAAAGTTTGCCATAGAAAATCGCCTGGCTCGCTTTTCCCAGAAGGCGGTAATCAGTCATCAGGCTTGCCAAGGCTCCTGCCTCAGCCCTTGGATCTTTAATGGCCCGCGCGATTCCGAGTGCTCGCTGGTGCCAGTGTATCGCTTGGGCAAATTTACCTCTGGTCGAGTAATTGGACCCCAGATTATCGAGTGCGATGCTTTCACCTGAAAGGTCACCCAACCGTTGCGCAAGCGTCACGGCGCGTTCGAGCGCCGCCAGACCCTTGCTTGGTTGATTGGTGTTTTCGTAGGCTGCGCTAAGATTGTTGAGCACCATCGCTTCAGCTCCAGCGTTTCCAAGCTGGTCAAGAATGGTCAACGCCTGCTCCAGATAACCGATCGCTTTCTGATATTCATGCCGGGCGACCAGAGCGACTCCCACACCCGCGAGCCCGGCGGCTTCCCCCCCGCGATCTTTGAGCTCCCGAAATATCGCCAAGGCCGCTTCGTATATTTTTTGGGCGTCGCTATATCGGGTCAG
>DASZGG010000258.1:0-3110 GCA_035939025.1 Chthoniobacterales bacterium
TTTTCGCACAGTGGTGCAGGAAAGCCTCGATCTGGCTGATTTGCAGTCGTCGCAGACAGTCAGGATTTTGATCAAAACCAAGGAATTGCAAAAAGCATCTGAGTCGGCTCGTATGCACGGCGACCGTGCCCACTACCAGTCCGCGGACACCGCATAGATATTCGGCAAAGTGATCCAATCATGCGCCGTTACGAAAACCGCTCCACTATGATGACTTCCAATCGACCCATCGAGGAATGGGGCAAACTGCTCAGCGATGTGCCCGCCGCTAGCGCCATCCTTGACCGCTTGCTCCACCACGCTGAGATCATCGCGATAAACGGCCGTAGTTACCGGCTTCAACCCAAAGCTAAACGTGCGCCTGCTCCGGAGCGCTCCGCATCCTCCGGTTCAAGCCCAAAGTAGCCGTTCAGGACTTCCGAATTTCGACAAGTAATCTTCACTTTTTTAGTTCCTTGAGCCGATTTTCTAAAAGTCGCCGTTCCGACTTTTGTTGAGTGAGAGCTAGCGCTTATCATAGGAAGAGTGGGCCTCGGCCGTCTTTCCTTGGCGCCGGCATAGGTCGGCCCGGGCGGCGTGTCCCAGGTGGTAACCGTCCAACTCTCCATCCGCGAGCAGAGCATCTATCAGTCTTAGCCCAGCCTCAGGACCGTCACGCATGGCGATTGCGACTGGTCGGTTCAACTCAACGACCGGCGAAGAATCGATCCGGGCCAGAGCGCCTACATGTCACTTTGCGAATTATTTGGCCCAGAATTTTGCCCACTATTTGGCATCATCGTGAGGGAATTTTATTCGGCGGAAGACCTTGGCTTCTTGGATCGAATTTGCGGGATCATTGAGCGACTAGAGGATGTGCATCAGCGAACTCTGGCACGCTCGGCACTTGTGCGGACTTGCATGAAAAAACAACCTCGAGGGAAATTCACGGTCGCGGCGATCCCTCGTCTGGCACTGCACCACCTGTTCTCTTAAGACTTGGCCTTGAGTTGAAAACTGTCCAGCAAGGCACGCAAAGGGTTGGACATTCTCCCTCTTTGCCATGCGATGAATAAATCCCACGTGGCTCGCTTTTCGGCGATCGGAACCATCACCACGTTCGGAATACGCAAGTGCGAAATAAAGCTCGGTTGCAACGAAACCGCCCCTTCATTCGCCGAAATCACCAGCCCTTCCTCCAGGCTGTTTCCTACTCCAATCGAAACAAAGCGGGGACGAAATTTGCCAAATCGCAGGCAGAACCGGGCGATTCTTTGGTTATATCCCGGCCCGACACTCTCCGGTACCTGAACGAAGGACTCTGTTTTTAACTTGGAAATTGAAATTTGCTTTTCAGAAGCCAGCGGGTGCTCAAGGGGGAGCGTAACCAAACTCGGTACACTCGCTAATTTCTGGGTATAAAAATCGCGCGACAGGAGACCCGCGCCACCAACCGTTAAGGCCAGATCAATTTCGCCGCCGCGTAGTGCCGTTATTATTTCGCCAGGCGTTTGATCGAGCATTTTGACCTTAAGCTTCGGATACGCGCGGTGCAGCTTAGCCAGAGCGGGGCCAAAATACTCCTGCATCGCGGAAGCCAGGTAGCCGATACGCAAGCGGTCGCTTTCCCCGCGAACCAGGCGCCGAATCTCAGCCATCACCGAATCGTAATCGGCCAACAACCCTCGGGCTTTCCGCGCCAGAGCCTGTCCTCCGATCGTCGGACGAACCCCGGAGGAAGCGCGCTCAAGAATTTGTCCTCCCAAATCGTGTTCTAACAGTTGTATCTGGCGAGTGACCGCCGACTGGGAAATGTGCAAACGCTCGGCCGCGCGGCGGAGGCTTCCTTCTTCAATGATGACCAGGAATAGTCGGAGTTTTTCTATCACGGCGGAAAGAGTGATGCGAATTGCGCATCACCGTAATCTCCAATTGGCACTATCCGCAACCCTCCGTTGCCGCGAAATTGAGCCTATAGAAAAAGCATGAATACCAAAACCTTTCTCATCACTGGCGGCACTACCGGGATCGGCCTGGCTACCGCGCAACACTTAAGCGCCGAGGGCGCGAAGGTCATCGTCACCGGACGCAATCCCGAGACGCTTGCTTCCGCTAAAAAAATTCTCAGCGGCGTGGTCGTCCATCCATCGGATTCCGGTGACCTGGCTGCCGCCCAGGCGTTGGGTGGCGAAATCAGAACATTTGCGGATCATCTCGACGGAGCTTTCCTGAATGCGGGCGTCGGGACGTTCCAACCAATTGAGGCGGCAACGCCTAAAAACTATGACGACATGTTCAATGTGAACGTGCGAGGTCTGTATTTCCAGCTTCAATCGCTGCTTCCCTTGTTAGGCAATCCGAGTTCGGTCGTATTCACGTCCTCCATCGCTGGTTCTATCGCTTACGCCGGCTTGTCGATCTATTCGGCGACCAAGGCCGCGATCATTTCCCTCGGTAAGACCCTGGCCGTCGAGTTAGCCCCGCGCGGTATGCGGGTGAATGTGTTAAGCCCCGGGCCGATCGACACACCGATGATAAAGAAAACGGGCCTTCCTGCTGACCAGCTAAAGGGGTTTGAAGAAACGATTGTTGCAAAGTCGCTCTTGAAACGGTGGGGCACATCCGACGAAGTGGCCCGGGCAGCCAGATTCCTGCTGTCGGAGGATTCGAGCAACATCACCGGCACGGAGTTGATCATCGACGGCGGCGTTCGACTGAACTGACCGCGTCCGAACTTCCAACAGAATGGCGGAATGAACGCCTAGTCGCAAAATGGAAACTCAAGCTTTTTTCATCGACCTGACTGAACGTCCGCCGCGGAGCTTTCGCGTCCGGCTGGGCGGGTTCGTGATCCTGGCGCGAATGATCGACAAAGGCAGGGCGACACTTTCCAAAAAGAATGGGGAATACGTTTACAATTCGCCAACCGATCAACATCTGGTGCGTTTTCTTGGCTTTGACGCTGAGGCCCTGTTGAACGAACTGGCCGTCGGCAAAGGCGACGGAGAAATCCTCCAATGGGTATTAGCAAACGCTAAGACACCGCGGGCACTGTGGGAAATCGAAGCCTGGTCGGCCTTCATGGAAAAACGCGGACCGGACAGCGACGCGGAAACGCTTGCACTCTTTGC
>DASZGG010000259.1:0-7142 GCA_035939025.1 Chthoniobacterales bacterium
ACCGACACGTCTTGCCCGGAATGGCACCGCGTTTACCAGGTTCGGTACAGTCAACTTGAAAAACAACCCCTACCGTCTCGACGAACGTCCAATCGAAGAAGAGTGTGCCTGTGCGACATGTCGGACTTTTGCGCGCGGTTACATTCGTCACCTGATCAAAGCGGAGGAAATACTCGGTCTTCGCCTCATTACAATGCACAATCTCTATTTTTACCTGAACCTGACACAGCAAATCAGAGACTCGATCGATAATGGTACATTTCCGCAATTTCGAGAGCGGTTTGTTTCCGACTACGTTGCGTAAACGAAAGCTCCAGGTTTTGCCCTAAGAAGAAAGCAAAAGCTGGAGCTTTCGCTTACTTTCCCCTTCACGCGCCCGCCCGTGGGGCACCCTTAACCCAAATCCCGAAGTTGAAACCGCAGATTCCGCCGATTTCGCAGATTTGAGGAGTAGGGCAGGCGGTCTCTGCCATCTACAATTTTGTTCCCGATGAATCCTTGCGTCAGATAACCCTAAACTCCTTGGCTTCAGTCATCTGTGGAATCTGTGAATCTGCGGTAACCTCTTATCTTCGGTTTTTAAGCTTAAACAGACGCTGCGCGCTGTCTAAGAGCAGGTTTTGAAAATAAATGAATCGAAACAAACTCTTTTAAACTCTTCTCTCCAAAAAGCAGTAGAATTTTCGGCGCAGCCGGGGAATTCTGCTGCCACAGCCTGCATCCCTCGCAAATCTCCAAGGATTTGCGAGGGATGCAGGCTAACCTCTTTTTCCATGAAACGAATATTGTCACTCCTATTGTTACTCTTCTCCCTGACCGCCCGGGCGCAGGATTCGGACGCAGATGGCAAAATTATGCTTACGGTCATTCTCCGCCATGATCAGACGCTAACCCTCGACGAAATCAACGACCACCTAGAAAAAACCGGTTTCCGAAAAACTTTCCCCCCGGATGGCGTCGAGATCGTCTCTTACAACATCGTCATGGGCATAGGACACATTATCACGCTCCGTTTACCACCCGATAAACTTCGCGAAGTCAATCTCGCCTTCGAGCATGGCGTTTGGGGCGCCTTTCGAACAGAGTTCTATCCTACCTACGATTACCTCAAAGTTTTTTACGACACGAAAAAGAAGGATAGCGAATCTGGCCCAACCAATCCCGCCGGAAAAGAGCCGGAAAACGAGAAGAAACCGGCTGAATCTGAAAAGCCCTCAATCCCTCAAAAAAAGCAAAAAAAAAGTAGCCAATGAGAACTCGACTAGTCCCACGCACCAACCTGGAAGCTTCTGTGCTCTGCCTTGGAACAGCGGAGTTTGGTTCCGTTGTCGAAGACTCGGTTTCTGAAACTATTATTAACCGGTATCTCGAAGCCGGTGGCAACGTTCTGGACACCGCTGAGGTATACGCCGAATGGATACCAGGCGGAAGTCATCGCAGCGAAGAATTCCTGGGCCAATGGCTTCGCAAACGCAAGAGCCGGGACGGCCTTATCCTGTCGACCAAGGGCGCCCATCCCCGACTTCATTCGATGCACATTCCACGCATGTCCAAACAAGACGTTGAATCCGACTTGAATTCCAGTCTCGGGCGGCTTGGAGTTGATTGCGTCGATATTTATTGGCTTCACCGGGATGATGTCGCCACACCGGTGGAAGAGATTCTCCTGATGCTGGAAGAATTCCGAAAGTCTGGAAAAATCCGGTACGCGGGATTTTCAAACTGGACCCAAGCTCGTGCGGACGCAGCGCGGACCGCGGCAGAGAAGCTGCACATCCCGGGGTTCATCGGAAGCCAAAATCAATGGAGCTTAGCGAAAGCGGATGCCTCACAAGGCGATCCAACCTGGGCCTTCATCGATGAATCTTTTATTGATTGGCACACCAAGCATGGCTTCGCGGCATTTCCCTACACTCCTCAAGCAAACGGATATTTCCGACGACTGGATAACGGCAGCATTGCGCAGGCGTCCGACCTTGTGAAGGCCCTTTTTCATCATCCGCAAAACGAAAATCGGTACCAACGGATCAAGGCTCTCCAGTCGGAGACCGGTTACAATCTGGGAGAAATCGTTCTTGGCTACTTGCTGGGTCAACCGTTTCCTGTCTTTCCAATCGTCGGGCCCAAGAGAGCGGCGGATCTGGATGAATCCCTTCGAGCGGCCGACGTGACCCTTACAGCGGACCATTTGGAGTTCCTCACGGCGGATAGGTAGTTCCCGCGCGGTAGGACGCGCTCCCGCGCGATCCGGCATCGCACGTTTCCACGCGTCCCAGAGCTCTTCCGCTTTTGGGGCCGCGGCCCTTTCCCTTTAGCTTCCGCCTTCTCACGTTTGCGCTTTGTTTAGACGTGCTACGCGGGAGCGCGTCCCTACCGGCGTCAGGCGCCTTCTCGGCTCCTTGCCTTCGTAAGTCCCTCGCTTCCTCTGCGGTTTACCTCTTATCTTCTGTTTTTAGGCTAAAACTCCTTGACAAATCCGGGTTCTCTCCCAACGTTCCTCCTCCCTGTGCCGTCGGTGTTTCGCCGGGTCGAGGTAAGCCTAATTATGTCTAGCCAACTTCTCGAGGAAGCTTCCAAAGTCATTCCTAATACCGCTTTGCTGGTGAATCTTGTGTCCAAGCGCGTGCGGCAGTTGACCATGGGTCACCGGCCCCTTGTTGAAGTCGGGCCGCGGATGTCGAATGCGGACATCGCGCTGAAAGAGATTATTGACGGCAAGCTCACGTTCGAGTTTCAGCCGGAATCCGGCGCCAAGGTCTAGGCTTTGCGGGCAGGAGACTATGTCCGCCGATATCGTTAGCAATCGCCGTGCGTTCCACAACTATCAGATCACCGAAAAGATAGAAGCCGGAATCGAACTGCGAGGAACCGAAGTTAAATCCATCCGGGCCGGCTCGGCGAATCTTAATAACGCCTTTGCGCGGGTGGAGAATAATGAAGTTTTTTTGTACGACGCCGACATTCAGCCGTATGAGCGCGCGAGTCATACCCAGCACGAACCGAAGCGCCGCCGTAAACTCCTCTTGCACAGATCGGAGATTTCTAAGCTATTTTCCGCCACCGCTGTGCAAGGCCAGGCACTTGTTGCACTCCGGCTCTACTGGAAGAACGGGCATGTGAAGGTCGAGCTTGGCGTAGGGAAAGGTAAATCGTCCATCGACAAGCGGCACGACCTCAAAGAGAAGGTTATTAAGCGCGAAACCGATCGCACGATGGCTGCATTCAACCGGCGACACGAACGATAGTAAGCGAAGGCTCCAGCCTTTGCCCACTCGCGTAAGCGAAGGCTCCAGCCTTTGCCCTTCGTGACAGCCCGTCGCTAGCAAAGGCTGGAGCCTTCGCTTACGCTAACACAAATATTTTGTGATATGACAGTCAAATTGTGTCGTGACCTCACGGCACAGCTGCGCCGGTCACTACCGCCGACTCGGAAACTTGACCAGAATCCGATCGACAGCCAGCTTTGTCAATTTTATGAGACTCGGCCCTGGCTGGGTTCTGTCGAAGTCAGCCTTCCCCCACCCGCGCCATAGCAACTGCTTCTTGGTCGGATCGATGAAATCGATGATGAGGATTCCTTTGGACGCCTCTCCCGGCCGCTTTGGATCCTGGAATTGCGCAAGATCCGCTTGAGCCGCCTGGTCTGCCGTCAAATTGTACCCGGAATAGTTGTCCAGGGTTGTTACTGCCTCGTTTTCCACCAGCACGATGTGGTAAGCGATCAGGAGATCAGTTTTACGATTCGGGAAAAAGCGATATCCCTTCCCATTCATCGCTGCCAGAATGTCCTGGCCGATCTCGCCGCGCCAATAGGAAGTGTTTGAGACCGCTTCGGCGGCTTCCTGGCTCTTATCCGGCAGGAACCGGAACGTGACCCGCCGCGCGAAGTTGGCACTCGGAGCTTGTCGATTGCCGGTTTGGATTTGGCTGGCACAACCCGCGAACAGGGTGACGAACAAGAGGCAGCACAAGCCGCCCGTAAAAAGTCGGAAATTCGAATAGCTCATATCAGAATAAAATGCGCAGGCATTAACAGGTTGGCATTGATGTCTCTTAAATCCAGATCCTTAGGCCATTGTCAAGTCCTTGCACTGTCAATAACTTGTGAATAACCAGGGAATAATGACTCTATTTTGCGCGATCAGATCAGGCCTCTGGACCCGGTCATTTGGCCACCGATTCGGTATTCCGGTCCCCAATGGCGGCCGGAATCCTGCCGCGTTGCAGGAATGCGAACGCAGGCACCATGTAGAAAAAGGTTGTTAGCAAACACCAGAAAACCCCAATCGCACAGACGATGCCCAAGCCGCTCAAAGCCGGGTTCTGTGTGGGAATCAACACGGCAAACCCTGCAAACGTAGTCAGACCGCAAATGGAAAGAGGCTTGAGCACGTTGGCCAGATTCTCTTTCAAGTCCCCCTGCCGCCGACTGACCACCAGAAACTGGATTCCGTAATCGACCCCGATCGCTAAAACGAGTGGGAACGCCAACGTATTGAGCAAATTGATCTCAACGTGAAAAAGTTTCAGTGACGCCACCAGGGCGAGCATTGAGAGCGCCAAGGCAGAGGCGTGCACCAGCCAGAGAGAGAATCGTCGATAGACTATCCAAAGAAGAGCCAGGATCAGAATGCCGACCACCGATGTAAACTCAACAAGTTCCCCTTTGGCCCACGGAATAAGATCCCACAACGTATAAGACCACCCAGTCACAATTGCGCGGGGATCCGCATTGTGGATAAGGTCTCCGATCTTTTGCTGCTCCACTTGGGATTGAATTGGCTTGATCGGTTGCACATAACCCACGGCGGTCGTGGGATTGCTTGCGAAATACCGGTCAATCAGAAACCACCAGCTGGACTTCGGCGGAAAAAGCTCCGACCAATCCGGTACGCCGCTCCGCGCCTGTTCAGTTTTTAGCCGATCGAGCAGAACAAAAATGTTTTTGAATGAGTCAACTTCAAATCCGTTTCGTTCCAGGCTCTCTCGAACGACCTGTTCGACCTTGTCGATGTCCATCGACTTCAGTGCTTCGCGGTTTTCCTTGATGCGTGCGGGAGAAAGCGCCAAGGCAACCGGCGTACTGACTGACTTGAGCTCCCCGCCCTTCTGCGCTTGTTCGAGCCGTTCCGACAGGCGCTCCCATCGGTCATGGAACTCCTGCTCATCCTTCGCTTTGACCAGGATCGTGACGGGGTCCGATTCCTGCCTCATTTTCTCAGAAAGCACCTGGAGCGCAACTGATGCAGGAATCTGCTTGGGTTGGAGTGACACGGGGTTGGTATCAAATTTGAGTGGAACAGATGGCGCTGCAGCAATCAGAGCACAGATGATCAGCACACTCAGTGAAGCAATCAATACCGGCCGAGGTTCGCGGAACATGGCGTTCACAAAGCGGGTTGTTGCAACTAAAATAAAGTCTGTTGTCTCCGGTGGTTTAGCGTGTCTGAAGAACATGAAAAGGAAGAGGACCATGAACAGGCCGGCGAAGCCCACACCGAGCGCGACCAGTGTCCCGAGCTCTGCAAAACCGGAGCTCTGGCTGAACTTCAATACCAGGAAGCCGATCGCAGTCGTAACGACAACATAAAAGATCGCAGCGCCAATATCGCGAACCGCAGCGAACACTGCATCACCGTGTGGCGCGCCAGTGCGACGTGCTTGCTGGTACCGGCCGAAAAGGAGGAGGCTGAAATCAACTCCGACACCTGCGAGGATCGAGAAAAATCCAATCGCGACTACGTTGAGCTGATGAAAGATCAGCATCCCGAGCGCCAGCGCAACGATGGCCGACAAGCACAGAATTATGACGATCCCGATCAATGGCAAAAGACGGCGGAAAGCCAGGTAGAACAGCCCGCTGACGATAAGGATGGACAGGATTGCACTAAGAGAGACATCTCTCTCCATGCTCCGGGAGATCTGTGCGACGAAAGCTGTTCGTCCAGTAATGTAGACCTTCGGTTTATAGCCCGTCCACTCGCTTAACATTCGGTCCCTGAATTGGTTCACCTGCTCCATTACAGTCTGGCACGAGCGAGCATCCAGTCCCGGCTGGCTCGTTATCATCAAAGCTATCTGAAAAAGACCATCCTCCGACGCCAAGGCGCTTCCCTGATCCATCGAGGAACTTGAACTGAACGGCTTCATCGCCCGAGCGAACAAACCAAGCGGATCAAGGGTCGCTTCCATTTGCGTCCGGATGGAATCGCCCGAAATCGTGTCTCGAATGTGGGTCAACCGTTCGTCAATTGTTCCGGGCTCGAGCTGTGCCATGGCGTCTTTGAATTCTTCCGGCGGCAAATTCAACAACAGAACCGGCACGACGCCCTGGATTTCATCGAGCCCTTCCTGGGTTTCTAGTGGAATCCGGTCGAACGTCCTAAGCACCCACGGCTGTTTTCCGAGCTCCTCGATGAAGTGCGCCCTGAATGATTCCACATCCTCCGCGTGTCCCTTCTCACCCAAAAACCCAAAGACTAATTGCCGGGCTTGCGCGAAAACGCTGTTGAATTCTTTCAGTCCGACCACCGACTCGAACTTCGACGGCAACAGATCAAGCACTTCCGAGTCCAGATTCCTTCGCTTAACTGCGATTAAGATAGCAAGGCAGGCGATGGCGAACGCCATGAAGATTAAAGTCCTGGTTCGATGAGCGATCGTGTCGGCTAAAAACTCAGTGATTTTGGCCGCAATGACCGACACCGCAGACCTAAAGCGTGATTTCATTCAGTAGGCAAATTTGTTGGCCGGGAATAGTGGAGTCTCAATTACGGTATTCCGTTCCGCGTTGCAACAGATTCGAGTTTTGGGTTTTGGGTTTTGGGTTTTGAGTTTTGCGTACAATACATCCTAGCCGCGGGGGGTCAGGGACACGCGCCCCACCCGGGGCTACGCAAAACCCAAAACTCAAAACCCAAAACTCAAAACTGTCCCTCCAGGACGCGCTCGACCTCACGCACCACCTCCTCCACCGTGACCGCCTTCATGCATCGGAAATCCAAGGGGCATTTACGGAGGAAACATGGGCTGCACTCCACATGATGGCGGATCACCACATGCCTCTCTCCGATCGGTCGCGTCAATTGTGGCTCCGTCGATCCGAATATCGAGACTGTCGGTACACCCAGAAACGCTGCTAA
>DASZGG010000260.1:0-3320 GCA_035939025.1 Chthoniobacterales bacterium
GATACCTTTCAAGATTAAGATGGCCGCTTCAAACCTATCTTTTCCAGTATGGCATCCTCAAAATACGGGCCACAACGACGTCTTGGGCGCCATGAATCGGATCACGCCGGACTCGATCGTTGCCGCCGTGTCTCTAGTTAGTTAGAAAAGGGATTGTTTTCGACCTTTCTTACGATCTTGAGGAGGCAATGCGCTTCCCGGAGTGCACAAAGGGTTCTTCGCGATTACACAGCACACGCTGGAAAGCGCTGCGGAATCGCATGAAAGAGATTTTGGGGGCGATTCGCAATGGCTTCTCGTCTCAAAATCTGCGGATCGGAATGAGCGACCATTCCGGAACGCATATCGACCATCTTAATCACGTCGGGATCAAGCAGGAGAATGGGGAGTAGTCTCTATAACGGGATTAAAAATCGGGACGTTATCTCTACTTCTGGAACACGCCAGATGGGTATCGAAACGATGCCGCCTCTTATCACTCGCGGAGTCTTAATCGACGTTGCGGAATTCGAGCAAGTAGACCACCTCGAAGCCGGATATGCAATTCAACCCGCGGAATTGGACGAAACCCTAGCTGCTCAAAAGAGCGAGGTTAGGCCCGGGGACCCAGTACCTTTGCGTACGGGTTGGGGTCGGCTTTGGAAGATACCGGAGAACTTCTTGTTTGGTGAGCCAGGGCTCGGTAAAGCGTGTGCGAAATGGGCAGTTGAACACGAAATTGTTTGCTGGGGTTGCGATCAATTTGCCACTGATCCGATACCGTTCGAAACAGAAGGGGAAGTTTTACCAATGCATCCTGAAATGCTGACCAAGGCCGGGATCCGCCTCGTCGAGAAGTCTATATGGAGGAGATCGCGAGACAGAAAGTATACGAGTTTTGTCTTTTCGCGGCTCCATTGAAATTACGGGCGTTACTGCCTCACCGATTCGTTTGCTCGCATTGGTCTGGTACAAGAAACCTGGAGGATGGCTACTTTCCCGGTGTATATATCTGGTCAGCGGTGAACAGTCTCCCAGGCTAGGGGACGGACTCTAGTCTGCCTAGATTAACCTGCATATTCCACAGCGCACATTTAAGGATTTTCAAATGAGCGATTTCTTGCTATCCGCGAAGGAAGTCAGCAAAGGATTTCCTGGGGTTGTGGCGCTCGACAAGGTGTCGCTTTGCATGAAACGCGGTGAGGTTCACGCGCTGCTGGGTGAAAATGGCGCAGGGAAATCAACTCTCCTGAAGATTCTCTCGGGTGCTTACCATCAAGACGCTGGGACGATCGAATTTGACGGCCAAGTCCTTTGTCATCAACCGCCTTTTGAGCGTCAGCGGCTAGGTATTGTGACCGTCTACCAAGAGTTCAATCTGATGCCCAATATGTCGATTGCGGAGAACGTCTTTGTCGGAAGAGAACCCGGCAAAGCGAAATTTGTCAATTGGGCTGCGATGCGAAAGGCGGCGGGCGAGGCCATCGCAAAATTGGACCTGCACATAGATCCACGAACTCCGGTTAACACTCTGAGCGTCGCTGAACAACAGATGGTGGAGATAGTCCGCGCCCTGACGATTGACGCCAAGCTGATCATTCTTGACGAGCCGACAGCGGCCCTAAGTGATCGCGAAGTCGCGAAGCTACACCGGATTGTTCGCGATCTGAAGAGTCACGGCATTGGCATTATCTATGTCACCCATCGTCTAAATGAAGTCTCTATGATCTGCGACCGTTTCACGGTTCTGCGTGACGGCCAGTTTGTGGCGGAAGGCGAAGTCGCAGAGACTAGTACCAATCAGATCATTCGGATGATGGTCGGACGAAATGTTGAATATCTCTCTGGAGACGATCATCCCCTCGATGGCGAAGTTGTGTTACGCATTGAACAATTAACTCGGGTCAAGCGTTTGCCAAGTTCCCAGGCAGTACCGATCCGGCAGATGAGCCTCGACATCCGTAGAGGCCAAATCCTGGGGCTGGCGGGTCTCGTCGGGGCCGGAAGAACCGACTTGATGCGTGCCCTTTTAGGAGCAGAGCCGTACGATAGCGGGACGCTTTTTTTTGAGGGAAAGAGCGTGCAGATCAAAACGCCGACCGATGCGATCAACTTTGGCATTGCTCTAGTTCCAGAAGATCGCAAACAACAAGGTCTGTTTCTCACCCAGTCGGTACGGAGCAACATGACGCTACCAATTTTGAAGAGGCTCTGTGTTTGGCGCTATTTCGTTAATGAGCGGGCAGAACATGAGCTGGTCGAGCGTTTCCGCAAAGACCTCCGCATTCGAATGCCGAATCATGAAGCAATCGTCGGCACCTTGTCGGGAGGAAATCAGCAAAAAGTAATCCTGGCACGCTGCTTGGCGTTGGAGCCCAAGGTGCTGATCGTGGACGAGCCGACAAGAGGTATCGACATCGGCGCCAAGGCAGAGGTTCATCAGCTTTTGCGGAACTTAGCCTCGGACGGTAAGGCCGTCGTAGTAATTTCTTCGGAGCTACCGGAAATCCTGTCTCTGTGTGACCGGATTGTCACCGTTAGGGAAGGGCGGATAACGGCTGATATGCCGGTCGCCGAAGCGAGCGAAGAGAAGTTGATGAAATTCATGGCTCTGGGGGCCCGGGAGACGCATGCCCACTCGGAGCTAGGGGCTACTGACGAAACTATCACCATGGCTAAAACGGCGACACCCGAACAGGCTTTGCAACGGCAGAGAAAGTCCACTCGGTGGATGGCGATCCTTGAAAAATTTGGAGTCGTTATCTTCTTGTTACTTTTAATTCTTTTCTTCACTTCGCAGAACGAGCGATTTCTCTCCGTGCGAAACCTGTTCAACATTCTGGCTGACGTTTCTATTTATGGGATCATGGCGGTTGGAATGACTTTTGTAATCCTCACAGCCGGGATCGATCTTTCGGTTGGGTCCTTGTTGGCTCTTTGTTCCATGTGCGGAGCAGCCGTCATTAAAGGAACAGGTGAATCACGATATGCGGTTGCAGATCCGCACGCCTTCGGCGGCTGTAGCTGGCTGGTCGCCCTTTTGATCTGCCTGGTAATAGGGACCGCTGCGGGTTACATACAAGGCAAAGCAACCACAAAGCTATGCGTACCGCCGTTTGTGGTTACACTGGGAGGAATGACAGTCTGGCGAGGAGGGACGCTCCTTGTCGCGGGTGGTTCGCCGATTAGCGGGTTCGATCCCGCCTACCGATGGTGGGGAACCGGTCAACTGTTTGACATTCCGGTTCCTGTAATCGTCTTCTTCGTGGTAGTGCTCGCTGGGTATATTCTGCTTCGCCATACCCAGTATGGGCGCCAAGTCTACGCAGTTGGGGGGAATC
>DASZGG010000261.1:0-3696 GCA_035939025.1 Chthoniobacterales bacterium
CTCGCCAAAGGCTTGCAGAGTCTTCGCGGAACGGGTAGTGAAACGAAGTCTCTTCCTTACCATGACATTCGGCTTTTTAGGATTTGGCAAAATGGCTTCTGCTTTGGTCCAAGGCATGTTGCAGGCAGATGCCTGCAAGCCCGAACACATTTTGGTTATAAACCGGCACCCGGAGACAATTAAGGACGAGGTCCAACAATATGGTCTCCAGCTCGCCCCCTCGCAGAAGGCGCTGGTGCAGCAGGCTGATACTATCGTGCTTGGCACCAAGCCGGCCGATTCAGTCCAACTTCTTCGCGATGTCCGTCAATTCCTGGAAGGGAAACTCTTAATTTCTGTCGCGGCCGGAATCACACTCCAAACACTGCAGGAGGCTGCCGGGCATCGCACCCGAGTCATTCGTGCGATGCCAAACACTCCTTCGCTGGTAAAGAAAGGAGCGACTGCCTATGCATTGGGCGATCACGCGACAGCCGGCGATGCCGAAATTGCGGATAAGATGTTCGCGGCCGTCGGGCTGGTCTTTCGGGTGCGCGAAACTGCCTTGGACGCAGTCACCGGCCTCAGCGGCAGCGGTCCAGCTTACGTTTTTATCTTTGTCGAAGCGCTCGCGGACGGAGGGGTCATGATGGGGCTGCCAAGGGAAATTGCAGCCGAGCTGGCGATCCAGACTGTGCTCGGATCAGCGCAAATGATCCGTGATTCGAAGCTCCACCCGGCACAATTGAGAGAAATGGTCGCCAGCCCCGGGGGCACCACTATGGCAGGAATTGAGATTCTGGAATCTCGCGGTCTCCGCTACACCATCATGTCTGCGGTCAGAGCAGCTTCTGAGCGTGCGCGGGAGTTGGGGCGAGAGAGATAAGTGAGTTTTGAGTTTTGGGTTGTGGGTTTTGAGTTTTGGGTTGTGGGTTGAGGTACGGGTTTTGATTTCGGAAATCTAAACGGGCCGAATTGAATTTCTCATATGTTGCATCCGTTATTATTTTCCAGATCGCCGAAGCCAGAGCTGGTCACCCAAAACTCAAGACCCAAAACTCAAGACCCAAAACTTGACAGCCATCACGGCGAAGCTGCGCGACGGTACCTCGGAGTCCTGCTATTTGCGATCTGCTATTCTCTTTTCGCCTTAAGCGTTCTCCTGGCTGCCGATGCCCCTGAACCCGCGCTTCCGAAGCTTTCGGACGAGGCCAGGAGCGCCGCTGCAAAAGGGCTTTCTGACTTTCAAGATCAGAAATTCAAAGATGCGAAAGCGGAATTTCAAAGGATGACCGACCTCGCTCCCGACCATCCTATGGGATGGGCCAACCTCGGCTCGGCGGAGTTTCGGCTTGGGGAGGTTGCCCAGGCGGAGGAACATCTGAAGAAGGCGGTGCGCCTCGATCCTACAGCCCAGCAGGCCTGGCTAACGCTTGGCATAATTGACTATCAAAAGGATGAATTGGACGCTGGGCTCGCAGCTCTCAGCCAGGCAGTCTATCTCGATCCGCGAGACCCCAAAGCGCACCTTTATCTGGGCATCCTGATTCGCAAACGAGGTTGGTTGGCAGCTGCGGAAGACGAAATGCGAAAGGCGATCAATTTGGACGAGACCTACGGTGAGGCCCACTATAATCTCGCTGTCCTCTACCTCGAACGCCAACCACCCGCCATCGAACTGGCCCGGCGCCACTACTACCGCGCCTTAAACCTCGGCGCTGAACCCGATGCGGAGCTCGATCGCATTCTGAAAAAGCCAGATGCCGGAGCGGAAACCGGCGCATCGACCAATTGAAACCAAAAACCGAAGATGAGAGCTAAACCGCAGATTACGCAGATTCCATAGATGATTGCAGCTAACCCGCAAAAATCACGCGAAAGCCGAAGCAACGAGCTGATTGCGGGCTAGAAGCGGATTCAAATTCGGAATTCAGCCTGACTCCTGTTTAAACACCCCTCCGCTTTCATGCTTTCGTACGACCAAATCCTGAGCCACCTTCGGCAGCAATCACTCTTCCGCGAACTCAGGACCATTGAGGAGATTCAAGGACCGATGGTCAAAGTAGGCGAACATCGCCTCGCAAATTTTGCCTCAAACGATTACCTTGGACTCTCGCAACATCCGTCAGTCAAGGCTGCGGCCAAGGCTGCAATTGATCGATACGGCGTTGGATCAGGCGCTTCCCGCCTGGTTACCGGGTCGCAATCTCCGCATGCAAAATTCGAAAAGGAAATCGCTGCATTCAAAGGCACCGAGAGTGCTCTTTTGTTCAGCACAGGATATGCCGCGGCGGTTGGCACAATTTGCAGTCTGATCGGTCCCGGCGATGTCATCATCCTGGACAAACTCTGTCATGCGTGCCTCATCGACGGCGCGAAACTTTCGGGAGCTCTCTTACGCGTATTTCCGCACAATAACGCGAAAAAATTGAAAAATCACCTCGCTTGGGCTCAGAGAACGCTTCCCCAAGGCAAGGTACTTATTGCTACCGAATCCGTTTTCAGCATGGACGGTGACTGTGGAGATCTCGCCTCGATTGTTGATCTGAAAAATGAATTTGGAGCGTTGCTTCTAGTCGATGAGGCACACGCCACGGGAGTTGTCGGCCCTCAGGGCTCGGGCCTTGTCAACGCGCTCGGTCTAACGCAACAGGTTGACGTTCAGATGGGAACGCTGAGTAAGGCGTTGGGCGCGAGCGGCGGATTTATCTGTGGTTCTCAGACGCTGATCCACATCGTTGTGAACGCAGCCCGCAGCTTCATTTATTCGACCGCCTTGCCGTCGGCTTGCGCTGCGGCCGGGTCCGCGGCGCTGCAAATTCTTCGCACCGGAGAGGGAGATATCCTGCGCTCGCGGCTTTGGAACAACGTTTTCCTCTTGACAAAAAATCTCGCAGGTTTGTCCCGCCAAAGCCGGGAGCCGACCAGTGCCATCTTTCCGGTAGTGATTGGCGACGAGCAACAAACTCTGCGCTTAGCAGAATCCCTTCTTGAATGCGGTTTTCTCGTTCCAGCGATTCGTTATCCGACGGTTGCTAAAGGTTCGGCTCGAATTCGGATTGCCATGTCCGCCTCTCACATGCTGGAGCAGATCGAGGCGCTTTCAAGAGCCGTCATTGCGTGGCGCCCCGAATAAATATTCGTGTGGAAAGGTAATTCTGGAAAAGGCGTGAAGTTCCCTGCACTTTGCCCTTAAATCATCAGCAAGGATGGTAAAGACAACAATTTATTTCATGGAGGTCTTAAAAACTCGAACGAAGGTGCTTTGAACGCGCTCCATCCAAATGCTGACCTCAACCCTTTCACGGTTACTAACGCTCACGTTACTTCTGTTCGGTGCGAGCAGCATGTTTGCCGATATTTGCGAAGATTACGCCCGGGTCATCGATGCTCACATTTCGATCCTGCGCGTGGTCGAGAAAAGAGCGAATGCTGTGACAGACTCAAAACAGGCTGTGGAGGTCATTAATCAATACGTAGACGAAATGGTAAACTGGCGTCGTCAAATGGCTCCGCTGGATCGCGCTGTATTCGAGATGGACCAGGGAAACGTCGAGAATGCGCCGCCTTTGTGCCAGAAAGCGATCGAGCGCTTTAATTTCTTCGCCAAGGAAGATCTGGATCTCGCGGAAAAACTCGGCGACTTGTTGGTGAGATACATCAGCGATCCTGCCGTCGTATCGGCTTGGCGCCGAATGCAGGAATTGCCGCGCCATT
>DASZGG010000262.1:0-9111 GCA_035939025.1 Chthoniobacterales bacterium
CACCGAAAGAGACTTCCCCGGTAACAACTTGAAATATTGCGAATTTTGGCTCGGAATTTGCCTGGCGGCCCTGATCAAGTACCCACCGGTGGACTCGAAAGTAATCGCAGGCAACCAATGTCTCGTCCTCACATCGCCCAAGAGTTGGCTCAAAGTCGCCGAAATCGATGCACCTCAGCGATTGTTCGACGTGGATTGCCCTCGGCTTGCCGTCCAATCCGAGCCGGTTCCAATCAAAGACGCGATAGGTCGTATCGCTATTCTGTTGAATCTCCAAGATGACATTGCCTGCACCAATCGCGTGGAGTCGGCCGCTTGGGATAAAAATAAAACTGTCCTGCCGGCTCGGAATCCGATGAAGAAGATCGGCGACAACGCCACTCGCAAGAGCTGATTCGAAATCCTTTTTGTTCGTCCCGCTTTTCAGGCCGACGTAGATGCCTGCGCCTTCTTCGGCGGCAACGAAATACCACAACTCCGTCTTCGGTTCAGCGAAGAACTCGTCCGTTAAATGAGCCGGCGGGTGAACTTGAACGGAAAGGATATCAGACGCATCCAGGATCTTCACAAGGATCGGAAAACGCGGGTATGCGTACCCGTCGCCAAATATCTCGTGGCGGTGATGCACCCAGAGTTCGTGCAAAGAGACTCCTTGGAATTCAGCCTCGGAAACCACACTCTGTATGTCTTCGCGGTCGACAAGTTCCCAAGACTCGCCAATTGGGTTCTTGCTCGGGAGTTCGCGACCAAAATGGGTCTGCAACTTGCGACCACCCCAAATTCGTTCCATGTACAGGGGCTGAAAAGTGAGGCATTCGGCATCCATAGTCGGTACTAAAGAGGCAAGAATTCAAGAATTCAAGAATCTAAAGGACCGCGCGAATCAATGGATCCTTCTCGAGTTCTTGATTTCTTGCCTACTTGACCCGGTCCGGAAATAGCGTCGTTCTGGATTGAAAGCCCAAAACCTAGGAATTACACTGGGGGCTGACATGGCGCAGTCGCAAAAGCATAACGCTTGGAATGAAGTGATGGGACTTGTTTTACTCGGTGCCGGAACCGTTCTTTTCCTGGCGCTGATTTCGTACACACCGAAGGACGTTCCTTCTTGGGTCTGGTTCAGCTCGGTGAGTCCTCCAAATAATCCAGCGCAAAATTTTATCGGCCCGACCGGAGCGATCATCGCGGGATTCATGTATCTGACGCTTGGTGCTGCCTCATATCTTATCGCTACGGTCTTTTTAGGGTTCGGCGGAGCGAAGCTGTTTCTGGCTGGATTTCGTATCATAAAACGTCTGCCGTGGGCTGTCGCATTTATCGTCAGCGGAGCTTCCGTACTGCATTTGCAGCCCTGGTTTTTACACACGTGGAGACACGAATTTAACATTATGGGGCCGGGTGGATGGACCGGCTATTGGTTCGGAGTCCTCCTCTTAGGTATGCTTGGCCAGATCGGATCGATCATCGCACTGTCAGTGGTCTATCTGGTTAGTCTCGTCTGGTTGACAGGGATCCGGCCGATCTTTTTAGTCAAGCAGTCGATCCAAGGCGCTAAAAACTTTTTCCTTAGCATCATCCAAGATAGAGAGCGGCGCCGGATGCAAGCTGCCAACGAAAGAGAGCGTCTGGAAGCGAATCAGAAAAAGATCGAACGAGAAATCCGCAAACATGAGAAAGAATTGAAGAAAAAAGGATTTCTGCCAGGAGAACCTGAATCTGACGCCGCGGTATATCCTGAACCTAAGATTATCGACTCTTCGGCGGCGATTCTGAACAAATCGAAGCCGTCGCTAACGGAAGGGAAAGGGAAAGGACGCGACAAGGAACCGGTTCCGCCAATGGCTGAGCAGCACATCGAAAACTATGAGCTACCCTCTATAGTGTTGCTGGAACCGATTGATCTCGAAGGGCGAAAGGCGGCCGATCCTTCGGAGTTGAAGCTGATCCAACATGTTCTCATAGATACGCTCAAGCAGTTCAACATTGATGCCAGTCCCGGGGATATTACTCGGGGCCCCACGATCACGCGGTACGAAGTGTATCCGGCTCGCGGTGTGCGGGTAGATAAGATCTCCAGCTTGGAGCGCGATCTGGCGCGGGCAACGAGGGCGGAGCGAATTAACATTCTGGCGCCTATCCCCGGAAAAGATACGGTCGGAATCGAGATTGCGAATTCAAAAAAGGTCAAAGTCACGCTTCGGGAGATCCTGGAATCGGACGAATGGACCCATACCAAACACCGAATTCCGATTGTGCTCGGCAAGGATGTGTACGGGAAGATTATTTTAGGGGACCTGGCGCAGATGCCTCACGGATTGGTTGCAGGGACCACCGGTAGCGGCAAGAGCGTCTGCATCAACGCGATTATAGCCAGCATTTTGTTCAAGTTCAGCCCGGATGATCTTCGCTTTGTGATGATCGACCCTAAGGTGGTTGAGATGCAGATGTACAATGCTCTTCCGCATCTGGTGATGCCTGTCGTTACCGATCCGAAGAAGGTGCTGCTCGCGTTGCGCTGGATAGTGAACGAGATGGAGAACCGCTACAAGATGTTTGCGAAGGTCGGTGTTCGGAACGTGACGGGGTTTAACGCCCGGCCGAAGCCGAAATCGCAAGAGGAACTGGGCCTGACAACCGAACCCGAGGTGTCCGCAGATTCCGATAGTCTTTCGCTGCAATCCGAAGCGCCGCAAATCAGGGTGCCGAGGGATGACGATCTGGTGATCCCGGATCGCTTGGCTTATATCGTCGTCATCATCGACGAATTGGCCGACCTGATGCAAACCGCACCCGCTGACGTGGAGAGCGCCATTGCTCGAATCACGCAGATGGCGCGAGCGGCAGGAATCCACATGATCGTTGCGACGCAAACGCCTCGCGCTGACGTGGTTACCGGGGTGATTAAGGCAAATATCCCGACTCGTATCGCTTTCCAGGTTGCATCCGCGCTCGATAGCCGTGTGATCCTTGACGAAAATGGGGCTGAACGCCTGCTTGGACAGGGGGACATGTTTTACCGCCCGCCAGGTACTTCACGGCTTATCCGCTCTCAGGGCGTGCTCGTGACGGACGAAGAGATTCGTCGCTTGGTCGAGTTTGTTTCTGCTCAAGGCGCTCCTGCGTTCGACCCGGCTATCCAAAATCAGCTTGAATCCTCGGCGCAAGCCGAAGAGGAGGTGAGCGAAGAAGACGAGGCGCTGGTGGAAAAATGCCTTGAGATTATCAGACAGGAGAAGCGGGCATCTACGTCGATGCTGCAGCGCCGGTTACGGCTGGGCTATACCCGCGCTGCTCGAGTAGTTGACATCTTGGAGCGCCGGGGCATTTTGGGCCCAGGTGACGGGGCGAAACCGCGGGAGATTCTAGTGGACTTAGATGCGCTCGTGTAAAGAGTAAATGAAGAAGTGGATATTTGGCTGTAACCTATCGCCGGGAGTGGATTTTAAACCAGTCTGTAAAAATGGTGGAATCGGTCGGGAGGAAATTGCAGCAGGCGCGACTTGCGAAGAAGCTCGAGATTGAAGATGTAGCCGAGAAGACAAAGATCCGGCCCAATCGCATCTTCGATCTGGAGGCGGATGAATATGCTCACTTTCCTAACCTCACCTACGCAAAGAGCTTCTTGGCGAAGTACGCCAGATTCCTTGGGGTGGATATCCAAGAAGAATTGGAGAATTTCCAGACCGCAAGAACGATTTCGGTGGGCGATTACCAGTATTTGAGCTCGGGTTCGCCTCAAAAATCTGTTCCGGAACCACGAAGAATCGAAGCGATAGGTTTCCGGGTGCCGCCAGCTGTAGTGGTTACGCTCGTTTTAATCGTGCTAGTGGGTGTCCCAGTTTTTTCTTATCTGGCGCTTAACCTCACGCGGGTGGCTGATACGAATCAGGTAACTACCGCTGGAAGCACGGTGACATCCGCGGATGTAGCCACCAAACCGGGAGTTCCCTCCCAATCGGCCGTCGATGCGTTGCTGTCGAAGCAATCTCCCGCCGAAGAGAATCCTGTAGTCGTCCCTCACGATAGCCCGCAGGAAGGGGACGTGAAAGAGGCGGCAACGCCGAGCCCGTTCGCGGTGCAGGCGCGGATTGAAGATGGGGTTGAGGTCAGAAAGGCGCTTCCGGTGAGTGTGCCGGAATCCTCGACCCCGGTGGAGACACCGACAAAGACAAGTCTTTCGACCCTTCCGGCAAAGAAGTTGGAGGTTCGGGTCCTGAAAAGGACTTACGTCAAGGTAACGAAGGATGAGGAGGGGACTCAGCCCGTGTGTGAGGGATACGCGGCCCCGGACAGTCGCCCAATCGTTGTTGAGGGGAAGCGTTTCTGGGTGCACGTCTCGGAAAAAGGCGCTGTAGAAGTGCGAAAGGACGGCCAGCTTGTCCTGGGCAGTTCCGACGATATCGTGATCAATTGATTGAAAGGGTGGATTCTATGAGGCGTCCTCTATCTGCTATAGATGTTTTGTCACCGGTGCCCGCGCTGAAGGTCGGGATGATCAGCCTCGGCTGCGCTAAAAACCTGGTTGATGCTGAGATTATGCTTGGCGATATCTTGGCGCACGGTATGGAGGTGACGGCGAACGCTGATGATGCAGACGTCGTGATTATCAACACCTGCGCGTTTATTGACTCGGCTAAAGAGGAGTCAATCGAAGCGATCCTGGACGCGCACCAGGAGCGGGGGTTGCGAAAACGGCCCGGGCAGAAACTGGTGGTGAGCGGTTGCATGTCGCAAAGGTTCGCCAGCGAGCTCGCGAGCGAAATTCCCGAGGTGGACGCATTCATGGGACTCGATCAAATTGCCCAGGCCGGGGAAATCGTTCAAACGGTTGTCGGCCGGCAGGGAGCAGGGCCATTAAATTTTGTCACGCCCAAGTCTAGATACATACCGGATTACGCCACGCCGCGTTTTCGATTGACTCCAGCGCACTATGCCTACCTGAAAATTGCGGAGGGATGTAATCACCCGTGCAGTTTTTGTGTGATCCCCCAGATGCGCGGCAGACATCGCAGCCGGTCGATTGAGTCGGTAGAAGCTGAGATTCGCCACTTGACCGCCGAAGGAGTGAAAGAGATCAATCTGATCAGCCAGGATACCACCTACTATGGGATGGACCTCTGGGATCAGAAGGCAGGGCCTCGACAGCCGATCGACTCTTCGCGTGGCCCCACCTTGGCTCGTTTGTTGGAGAGGATCGAAGGAATCACGGGAGATTTTTGGGTGCGGCTTCTCTACACTCATCCGGCGCATTGGAGTAAAGAGTTGATGGAAGCCATCGCCGCCAGCTCAAAAGTAGTAAAGTATGTAGACATGCCGTTGCAGCATATAGACGAAGAAATGCTCCGCCTGATGCGGCGAGAAACCTCTCGGGAACACATCGAAGACCTGATTCAGGCTATTCGCGAAGCGATACCTGGAATTACGCTTCGCACTACTTTTATCGTTGGTTTTCCGGGAGAGACAGAGAAACAATTTGAATCGCTGCTGGAGTTCATCGAACGGATCCGCTTTGAACGCTTGGGAATCTTCACTTATTCCCAGGAAGAAGGGTCTCGTGCCGCCAAGATGAGCGATCAGCTGTCTGCCTCGATCAAAAACGCTCGCTACCGGCGTGCTATGCAACTTCAACAGGAGATTGCGAGCGAACTGGCCGTGTCGATGATTGGCAGACAGGTTGAAGCGCTCGTTGAGCAGCCGCTGGTGGCTCGGACCGAAAGAGATGCGCCGGAAGTGGATACGCGCGTGCTGCTTAAACACCACGCGCCGGTCGGAGAGTTTGTGAAAGTCAGAATCACCGGCACCCAGGTCTACGACCTCCGCGGGGAGGTCTGCGGTAGGGGACGTGATCCGCGTTACGTGCGGTAGGGACGCGCTCCCGCGCGATCCGGCGTGGCACGGCCAATGAGCATGGAAACGGTCTTTCGCGATTCGCTGTCGTCGGTATCATGTTGATTGAACCCAAATTCCGAAATTTGGAATCGTCCTCGTCCTCGTCGTCGTTCTCGTCCTCGGTGTATTGGGATTCCGTGACTGCAAATAGACCGATGTCCTGCAACTATTTTGTTCAGCTAGTCTGATTGCGAAACGAATCGGGATTCTCGAGGACGAGGACGACGACGAGCACGAGGACGACTCCTCAAATTCGAAATTTAGATTGAACGTGCTACGCCGGATCGCGCGGGAGCGCGTCCCTACCGCACGTAACGCGGATCGCATCCTAATGTCGACAGCGCATACCGCGTGCAGCGGAATCCACAACGCGGTTTACCTACCCGGCGTTGGCGTGGGAATGGGAGTTGTTTCCGGAGTAGGCGCTGGGGTCATCGCCGGAGTTGGAGCAGGTGAGCCACTTGGCGAACTTTCAGGTTTGGGCGAAGGCGACGGGCTCGCTTTCGCCGTGCTTCCTTTCGTTCGGGCATGATGCCTGTGAGAACTGGTTGTGCCGTTACCCGCTTTTTCCAGTGTATTGCCCGTTTTCTTCAACCCCTTACCCACCGTCCGTTCGGTGGCCTGTGCGCCATGCTCAACTGTTTGACCCGTTTTTACCGCGGCTTTCTCGACGGTCTTGCCAGTTTTTTCTACCGGTCCTTGATCGTCGGCTCGCAATGCGAAGGATACGCCAAGTGATAAAACGATGATTAATGCGAAATGTCTCATAGCAATCTCCGTCCTAGTTCGCATAAAATTACCCCGGCGGCCGTATTTCTCGGACAAACTGCCCTCTTGACCGTCCCTTAATTTGGTTTGCACAGCGACACTCGGCATCGGATATTGGGTGCCAGGCGAGTGACCAAAGTACCCTTTTTTGACCTTAAGAAACAGTTTCTTCCTCTGCGAGAGGAAATATTAAATGAGATTGCCGCGGTCTGCGACTCTCAAGCTTTTATTCTTGGAGCTAAGGTTGAGTTGTTGGAACGAGAAATTGGGTCGCTGTGTAAAGCCGGCTACGCCGTTGGCGCCTCGTCCGGTACAGATGCTCAGCTTTTGATTTTGATGGCGCTAGGGATCGGACCTGGCGACGCGGTGGTGACAACGCCTTTTACTTTTTTCTCTACCGCCGGGTGTATTGCGCGGTTGGGAGCAAGACCGGTATTTGTCGATATTGACTCCGAGACTTTGAATTTGTCGGCGGCAAGTTTAGATGAGTTCTTCGCCACGAAGTGCACGTTCGAAGAGGGAAAGATTTGGACACGAAGCGGGCTTCAGGTTAAGGCGGTCGTACCGGTTCATCTGTTTGGCCTTTGCTGCGCGATGGACGAAATTCAAGCGATTTGCGCGCGCTACGGTGTACCCGTCATTGAAGATGCAGCTCAGGCGATCAGCGCCGAATATCCTTCCAAAGAAGGGGCGAAGCGCGCGGGTGGGATTGGGGAATATGGCTACTTGAGCTTTTATCCGACCAAGAACCTCGGAGCATTCGGAGATGCCGGTATGGCGATGACGAGACACGCCTGGATGGCCGATCGCCTGAAGGTTCTTCGAAATCATGGTATGGAACAAAAATACTACCATGAAACGGTGGGCGGGAACTTTCGTTTGGACGCATTGCAAGCCGCTGTCCTGCTGAAGAAGTTACCACATTTGGCGCGCTGGTCGCAGAGGCGGTGGGCGATCGCACAACATTACCGAGCTGAACTTGCGGATTTTGGGTCGGATCTTCGCTTGCCCGGCGAACCCTTCGCGGCGCTACTAGCTGAGCGAGGCCACATTTATCACCAGTTCGTTGTGCGGGTGAACAGGCGCGATGAGTTGCGCGAACACTTGAAAGGTTGCGGTATTGGAACGGAAATCTATTACCCGGTTTCGCTGAATCGCCAAAAGTGTTTCGCCTATCTGGAGGCTGGTTCGTTTCCAGAGTCGGAAGCGGCAGCCGCACAAGTGCTGGCGTTACCTATATTCCCGGAGTTGACCGATAGCGAAGTCGAATTAGTGGCGGATGGTGTCGCTGCATTTTTCAGAAAATAGGATGTTCGAAATCAAACAAAAACCGAAGCAAGCCGAAAGAGCGTTATTAGTTAGCGTCTATAAGGGCGCGGCGCAAAAAGAAGAATCCGAAAGCCTCCTGGTCGAGCTGAATTCTCTGGTGGATACACTGGGAATTCCTGTTCTTGATAGTCTTCTCGTAAGAGTTCAAGAACCGAATCCGCGCTACTTCGTTGGTTCCGGCAAGGCGGAAGAGATTTTCGAGCATGCGCAGCAGTTGGAGGCAGATGTTATCGTCTTCGATAACGAGCTGAGTCCTGCGCAGCAGCGTAACTGGGAGGCGATGACCGGATTGGCTGTAATCGATCGGGAAGAGGTCATCCTGGATATATTTGCGCAGAGGGCGCAGACCAAGGAGGCCCGTCTGCAGGTGGATCTGGCGCGTATGGAGTACTCTCTTCCGCGCCTAACAAGAGCTTGGCGCCACCTCGGCCGCCAGGGAGGTGGCTTGGGTGGGAAAGGTGAAGGCGAAACACAGCTCGAGACGGACCGTCGCCTGATTCGCACGCATATCGACCGGCTGAAGGAAGATCTTGAGCTCGTTCGTTTGCGTCGTGCAACGCAGCGTAAACAGCGTGAGCGTCTGCCCCTCCCGAATGCCGCGATCGTCGGCTATACAAACGTCGGCAAGTCGGCCCTTTTGAAAAAGCTCACGGGCGCCCAGGTCCTCGTAGAGGACAAACTTTTCGCGACGCTTGATACAACGACTCGTCGCGTGGATCTCCCGTCTGGACAGGGATTGCTCCTGACTGACACTGTCGGATTCGTCAGGAACCTGCCGCATCGATTGATCGAAGCCTTTAAGGCGACGCTGGAGGAGGCTGTGCTTTCGGATTTTCTGATCCATGTCCTGGATGCCAGTCATCCACGGGTCTACGATTTCTATCAAACGACGATCCGAGTGTTGGGAGAATTGGGCGCTGATGCGAAAAAAATGATCACGGTCCTGAACAAAGTGGATCTGATAGCAGACGAGTCGACATTGCACGCGCTCCGTCTACACTTTCCTGACGGGGCATTTGTGTCAGTCCGTTCCGGCGAGGGCCTTAAGGAACTTCGGCACAGGATGGCGGATCTGCTTGCCGATCGGGTATCGAAGGTGGAACTGGCGTTGCCCCTCAGTCGGAC
>DASZGG010000263.1:0-3510 GCA_035939025.1 Chthoniobacterales bacterium
CCCTTTTTCTTTATGTCAATTTTGGAGATGTTAGCTTGCTTGAGGTCGAGAATCTTCGGAGGCGCGTCGGCAGAAATCTTAACGTCGCTTTCCGCGGCCTTGTGGCGATTGGACCAGTACAGAACTCCACTCAGTGCGGCAAGCAACACCGCGGCAAACAGCAGTCCATGACCTTTCATAGGAATATTCCTGATAAATCTAAATGTGAAATACGCAGTCCCACGACGCGCAAACTACCTTCTTCGCCACCAAACCGAAACTCCGGTCACAATCACGGCAAGCGGTAGCAAGAGCACACTGGTAATCCCGACCCACCGAATCTGTCCGTTCGTCATGGTGATGCGGCGATCTTCGCGCTCTTTGGGACGAATGGAGATCAAATCCTCGTCCGAAGACAGCCAATTGACGGCGTTCATCGCAAGGTCGCGATTCCCTTGAAACCCAAGAAACGCATTGGCAGCCCACTCGGAACTTCCGATTACGACAAAGCGGCCCTGCGAGTTGTCTTTCCCGGTGCTGTAGACTCCCGCGGCAGCCAGCGTTAGAGGCCCCCGCTTGTTCTTCGGATCATTGGGATCGATGCTTGGCGAATTCAGTTTCGTAGTGGCAACACTGCTCTCCGAAGATTCGAACAATTTATCGACCGTCGTCTTGTCGGCGTTCTTCGTCTCGAGCGACCTGGAGATGGGGAACCCTGTTGCCGTTCCTTTCATGTCGTTGACGATCGCGTGCGAGTCGTAGTGCATGACCAGCGCCACTTCCGGCCCGGTTCCCAAGACGCGGCTGATGGGGTTCATGTCCAGAACCAAATCTTTGGACGGAGTTACTCCCCAACTCGAAAGCAAGCTTGTCAAAGGCTCATTCTCAGTAATTTGCTCCTTGCCCAAATTCAGCGCCGGGTTCAATAGAAACAGCGCGCGTCCGCCATCCTCGATATATTTCTTCAGCGCGTCGATCTGCGGTTGCACATAGTCGGTCTTCGGACCGCCAACAACTACCACAGTGCAGTCCGCCGGAACTTCAGCCTTCTCCAGAAGATTGATCGATTTGGCCTGATATTCATCTTTTCCCAGAAGATCCTTCAACCGCGAAAAACCATTACCGGTCGTAACGTCAATCTGGTGTTCGCCGCTCCCCGTCACAAAACAAACCGTGCGAGTGGTATTCTTCAAATCGCGAATGAACGCCCCAGTGATGCCCTCCTCGGTAAGCCCCTTGGCCTCTTCCTTACGCTCCCCGATCTGCACGATTGCAGTTCCGATGCTCTTCGCACCGGCCTGGCGCGCGAGCAAGTTATCTTTTTCGGCGTCTACATACTGGACATGGACTTTGGGAGAGAGGTTGGCGTACTGATCCAGCGTGTCTTTTGCGGCCTTGAATCCTGACGGCCGATCGAAGTAATAAACTGTTGCGGGTTCTTTCAGCCCTTTGACGATTTTGGCGGTCTGCTCCGAAAGGGTGTATTTCTTGTTGGATGTCGTGTCGTAGGTCTTGTTGTAGCGGTCGGCGAGCATGTTCGCCACCGTCAGCACAGCGACCGTCACGAGAATGTACAGCGTGGCATAGGCCACATATTTAGTCTGTCTGGCCTTCAACAATTCCGTATTCACTTACGACCTCCAACGCAGAGATTCGATCGAGCGCGCCGTAAGAAAGAGCCCGAATATAGTCAGCGTGACATAGTAGACGGCGTCCTTCAGATCGAGCACTCCGCGACCAAACGATTCCATGTGCGTGTTCACTGAAATGTAGGAGCAGACTTGCGCCCATGTTGCGCTGTTGAAGCCAGTCACCCAGCCAAGCACGAAAATCAGCAGGCACACGCCGAACGTGGCGGCACCGGCGATAATCTGATTCTTCGTCAGCGTGGAGATAAATGTTCCAATCGCAAGCAAGGCAGCCGCCTGGAGCAGCAATCCAAGATAGTTAATCGCCAGCGGCTTCCAATCCGGATTCCCGTACTTGAAGAGAAAAATAAAGTTCAGCCCGGTGACCAGCAAGATGCAAATATAGAGCGTCAGAGCCGCGAGCCACTTTCCGAGAATCACTTCTCCGTCCCGGATAGGGGAGGTGGTGAGCAGCTCAATCGTGCCAGTGCGCTTTTCTTCCGCAAACAGGCGCATGGTGATCAGCGGAACAAAAAACAGCCCCAGAATCGTAATATTCCCGAGCAGGGGCCGGATGATTTGCTCATTGATGTTCATCGGGAAAGACTCGCCTTGCATCATCGATTGCACGCTGTAGTAGGAAAACTCGCCGACGGCGTTCCAGAAAAAGAAGCCAAACAGGAGAGCGAACATCAGGAGCAGAAGATAGGCAACGGGCGACACAAAATAACTACGCATTTCCTTGCGCCAGATGGTCCAAATATTTCTCACTTGGCCGCCCCCTTTGCCGCCGCATCCTCCGCCGGAACAGCTGCATGATCGCCGGTGAGCTGCAAGAAAACCTCCTCAAGACTCATCGCCGAGGATCGCAGCTCGTTCAGGTCCCACCCCGATTCCACCACCGCACGCGCCAGATCGCCTCGCACCAACTTGTCCTTCACGCTCTCGATCTCAAAAATATTGCGCGTCTGGCGTTTCTCCTTGAAATGCACCTTGCTCACGCCCGTAATTTTCTCGAGCCGCGTCTGCACCGCCGCGGGATCGACCTCTCCATTCCGCCCGGCGACCTCTAGCAGCACCGATTCCACGCCTCGCGCCCGGTTCTGCAAATTGCTGACGGAATCCGTGGCGATCACCTTGCCTTTGGCGATGATGATCACCTGCTCGCACGTCTGCTCCACTTCCGGCAGAATGTGCGTGCTCAAAATGATAGTGTGATCGCCGGCGAGGCTCTTGATCAAATCCCGCGTTTCGTTGATTTGTTTAGGATCGAGGCCGGCTGTAGGTTCGTCTAAAATAAGAACGTCCGGATTATGAATGATGGCCTGCGCCAGCCCGACGCGTTGCCGGTAGCCCTTGGAAAGCTTGCTGATCAATTTCTCGCGCACGTCGGCAACCGCGCAGCGCTCGCAAACGTAATCCACCCGCTTGCTCAGCTCGGACTTCGACAAGCCCTTCAATCTGCCGACAAACTCGAGATATTCGCCGGTACGCATTTCCGGATACACCGGCGGCGTTTCCGGCAGATAGCCGATGCGCTTCTTCACCTCCATCGGCTCTTCGAGCACGTCGAATCCGGCCACGGTAGCGGTGCCCGCCGTGGGCGGCATGAAACACGTCAGCATCCGCATCGTGGTGGTTTTGCCCGCTCCATTGGGCCCCAAAAAGCCGACAATCTGGCCTTTCTGAATCTCAAAGGAGATGTGGTCGACGGCCGTGTTGCGCGCGTACCTCTTCGTAAGCTCTTTAACTGTGATCATGTATTTTTATTTCTTGCAGCGAGATGCACAACCGTTTCGAATCGCCCCAAGCAGATTCAATTTATCAAGCGCGAAGCCTCATGTTATGAACTCAGACGGGCTCGTGTCAACCCTTCCCGCAAAAAAGTAAGCTGCTACCACTG
>DASZGG010000264.1:0-7108 GCA_035939025.1 Chthoniobacterales bacterium
TTGATGAAGCCTTCCTGAATCAGATACGGTTCATTGACCTCCTCGACCGTTCCTGAATCTTCTCCAACTGAGACCGCCAGGGATCCGAGACCTACTGGTCCTCCTTGAAAACGAACGGCCAGCGCCTCGAGGATGCGCTTGTCCATCTCATCTAAACCGTCGCGATCGATATCGAGCATTTCGAGGGCTCTGTCGGCGATAGGTTTGGTGATAAACCCGTCAGATTTGACCTGAGCGTAATCGCGGACCCAGCGCAGAAGGTTGTTTGCCACCCGAGGCGTGCCTCGAGCGCGCGAGGCGATCTCGTCGCAGCCTTCCTGATCGATGCCGACGCCAATCAAGCCGGCGCTGCGCCGGATGATCTGACTCAACTCCTTAAGCCCGTAGTAATCGAGCCGACTGGTCATCCCGAAACGAGAGCGAAGCGGTGCGCTAATCAAGCCTGCTCGAGTCGTAGCACCGATCAGGGTAAATTTGGGCAGATTGAGGCGCACGCTGCGCGCGTTCGGTCCCTGGTCGATAATGATATCCAATCGGAAATCCTCCATCGCAGGGTAAAGATATTCCTCGATCGCGGCTTGTAAGCGATGGATCTCATCTATAAACAGAATATCCCCGCGCTCCAGGGTCGTCAGGACGCCGGCGAGGTCTCCAGCCTTTTCGATCATCGGGCCGCTGGTGGTCTTGATGTTGACTCCCATCGAATTGGCGAGGATGTAGGCCAGGGTAGTCTTTCCCAGTCCCGGGGGACCGCTCAGCAAGACGTGTTCGAGCACATCGCCGCGTTGTTTTGCGGCCTGCACCATCAATTCCAGGCGTTCACGAACACGGGTTTGGCCCTGGAACTCGCTAAATAGAGGAGGCCGTAGCGAAAGATCGAAGGCGGTCTTCGGAGCTTCGACAGTTGCCTGATAAAAATTTTCTGCCACAAACGATGTACATTCAGGTGTCTGGTACTCAATTCAATCAAATGTCGGCGAGTTTAATCAAATAAATCTGGCCAACGAGTTGCGAAGGCTGCTTTGAAGGCAACGACATCACGATTATATGCGAGACGGTACACTAGAATGACTTGCGTGTTTCGTTGTTCGGTTGCTCTACTCGGTTGGGTAATGGTGCTGTCTGGTTGCGGCCCCCGGTCGGAATCTGTAAGGCTGATTATCCTCCAAACCGGCTGTCTTCATGGGAATATTTACCCGGTCAGCCTAAACCATGCGGCGCCGCGGCAGAGCTATCAGTATATCAGCGCATACGTCAGTTCGGTACGGGAAGAAGCGGCAAAAACGGGCGCCGAAGTGGTTCTATTTGATTTGGGAAACAGCCTCTGTGGATCATTCGCCTCAGAGATCCTGGACTCTGAAAATGTTGCTGCGTTTTTCAACAAGGTGGGTTACGACGCTATTATTCTGGGAAATCAGGACATTCAGCTGCCGATGAAATCCTTGAACGATGTCCGGGTGCCAATGCTGAATCCCTTTCGTTTGAAACGTTCGGACTACCCGCCGGCGATTCGGAGTGATTCAATCGTTTTGAAGAAAGGGAGGCTGGAGGTTCGGCTCTTCGCGGTGTTTTGTCCGGACCAATCGTCGACCTGGCCATTGACGGCGGCTAGTATCCCCCCTGGCGTCGCGGCCGCCGGTTTGCCCGTGATTGATCAAACCGGTCATGCTCTTAATGTTTGCGTGGCTTTGAACGGGGATTTTTTTCGGCGACCGGATCTTGTCAACACCCTTGCGCAAACTGGCGCAGATGTTTTGTCGGGAGAAGCCGCAGACGCCCGACGCGACGCAAATCCTCCTCCGGATCCGGCTCATCCGGATACGGTCCTATCGCAGCATTTTTCCTCCGAACGCGGGGAAGATTACGTCGCTCGAATCGATCTGCGCCAGACAGTCAAAGGCTGGAGAGCGGATCGGCAACAACTTATTCGGATGTGTGGAGAAGTCGTACACGCGGACAAGGGTGTTGTGGAGGAACTCCTACCTCTTAGTCAAAGGCTTGCTCGATCGAATCGCCTGGTGGTTACGCTCAACCAGTCAATGGACCACAGTGCCATTCGAGAATTCGTTGGAAGAGTGCTCGGCGGGATAGAGCCCGGTGCCGCCTGGATACTACCGAAGGAAGATCAAGGGGCGATTTGGGAGGCGGGCCCGCTCTATCTTAGTGACATCTTCGATGTGATTCCCTGGGACGACGAGTTGGTCGTCTTGACCGGCTTGCGACCTCCCTTTTCGGAGTTGTCACAGTATTACTGGATTCGGCCGGTTGGGGAAGCAAACTCTCTTATCACGCTTCGATCGATTGCGGTCCGTCTTTCTCGCGATCAGGCCGTCAATGGTGGTAGTGTCCCGACAAGATTTACGGGCACAAAAGTCTATGAGGCCGTTGCCGCGCTTCTGTCGCATTGACCCTAGGCGTAAGCGAAGGCTGGAGCCTTCGCTTACGAGGAGGGCAAAGGCCGGAGCCTTCGCTTACTATTACCTTTCGTTGAGGACGCCAAGAAATAACGTATTATAAGATTCGCTAATGAATGCCACGATCTCCGATTCGCGAGTAGTCGACAAGGTTCTGGATGGTGCACGGATTACGGCCGAGGACGCCATGGTATTATACCGGTTGCCATTGAATGAACTCGGGCAATTAGCCGATCAGCGCCGGCAAAAGGCTAAGGGCGAGGCGTTTCAGGGTCGGGGAGCCGAGATCGTTACGTACATCGTAGATCGCAATATCAATTACACAAATGTCTGCAATGTTTATTGCAAGTTTTGTGCATTCTATCGAACAGAGAAGGACGCCGATCATTACGTTCTGACTCACGAAGATATCGATCAGAAGATTGATGAACTTGTGTCCATCGGAGGGATCCAAATATTGATGCAGGGCGGTCACCATCCGAAGTTGGGCATCGACTACTACCTCGACTTGCTGAATCACATCCGGGAGAAATATCCGCAGATCAACATTCACGCATTCAGTCCGCCGGAGTTTAATCATTTTGCTGAAGTATTTCGTCTGCCATTGCGTGAAGTTATCCTGAGGTTCAAAGAGGCCGGACTTGGATCGATCCCGGGTGGAGGAGGAGAAATCCTGGTTGATCGTGTGCGAAACCGGATCGCACCCCTCAAGTGTAATACTGAGCAATGGCTTGACGTCATGAGAACCGCGCACGA
Organism: Chthoniobacterales bacterium; assembly: GCA_035939025.1. Classification (GTDB taxonomy): domain Bacteria; phylum Verrucomicrobiota; class Verrucomicrobiia; order Chthoniobacterales; family JAFAMB01; genus JAFAMB01. The sequence goes on from DASZGG010000264.1 coordinate 3,171, forward strand.
GGTCGGTTTGAACAGTAGCGCGACGATGATGTTTGGGCACGTTGAGGCCGTGGAAGATCGGATCGAACACCTTGAACGACTTCGTCAGCTGCAGGATCAGACTGCGGGTTTTACCGCGTTTATTTGTTGGACTTTTCAGCCGGGGAACGCCGTGTTGAAGGCTACGCCTGTCGGGTCGACCGAGTACCTGCGAACGCAGGCTCTTTCACGCATTTATCTGGACAACTTTGAGAATATCCAAAGCTCTTGGGTGACTCAGGGCCCGAGAATAGGTCAAATCGCCTTGCGGTACGGAGCGAACGATTTTGGTTCGGTCATGATGGAGGAGAACGTGGTGAGCAGTGCTGGAACGACGTTCCGGATCACCTGTGAGGAGATCGAGGATTTAATTGCCGAGGCCGGGTTTGAACCGCGCACCCGGAACAATTGGTACGGGCTGGTCGGGTGACGGAGTCACGCCGGCGCTCCGATACGCCATTCGTCACCCCGCCAACCTGCATTGCTTGCAAAAACTGAGAAGGAGCCCCGTCTCCTGTCTCGTTTCAATTTAAAGCTAATCTTCCGCTTTCTTAGCGGCTCTAGAGCGCGAAAATCTCACGAGCGTTTTTGCTCGTGAGATTTTCGCGCTTGTGGTTTTTCTGTTGACGTTTGTGACGTCATCGTCATGAATTACGCCCATTCGCTCTGATCTGTTGTCGATCTTCCAAAATATGAATTTTTCGAGTCCCCATTGCCGCATCTGGATTATGGTAACGATCATTCTGGCGTTCCTTGGTCCACAGGGGCGAGCCCAGCAACCGCCTGCCGGACAGCCTCCGCTGCCTGCGGCCGGCCAGAATCCGCCGGCGCCCGGGCAGGAGGCGCAGCCGCCGGCGCAACCGGAAAAGCCGCAGCGGTCTCCGATCGTGCGCCAGATCGAGATTCAATATGCCGGTCCCGCGACTTTGAGTCGCCAGAGAATATTGTCGAACATGAAGACGACCGTGGGCCAGCCATATTCGGAACAGACAGTCGAGGATGACGTGCGCTCGCTCTACGCAACGGGATTAGTGACCAACGTCCGAATTTATGGGGAACCGCTTCCAGACGGCGTGAAAGTGATCGTCGTGGTACAGACGCGCGTGACCTTGACGGAGGTGGCGATTCAGGGGAACGAGGTTATTAAAACGAAACGTATTCGCAAGGAGCTGAATTTAAAGACTGGTTCACCTCTTGACGAGCAGGCTCTGGAACAAGCTCGTCAGAAGGTTGTGGAGATGTATCAAAAGCGCGGCTATCCGGACACCGATGTTCAATACAAGGTCGACGTGAACGAGGAGAGAGGAACTGCCAGGGTCACTTTCGCAATCAGTGAAGGTCGGAAAGCAGTCGTCAAAACGATCAGCTTCGTCGGGAACATGGCGATTAGGTCGAAGAGGCTCCGCAAGGAGATGAAAACGAAAGAGAATAACATCCTGGGGTTCCTGACCGGTGCTGGCCGCTTGAACAATCAGCAACTCGACGGCGATGTTCAAAAAATCAAGGAACTCTACCAGGATAACGGCTACGCTGACGTCCAGGTGACAGACGTGAGGATTGATCGATTGGACAAGAAGAATGTAGCCATTACGATCTACATAAACGAGGGCCAGCAATACCATGTTGGGACGGTGGCGATCGAGGGTCTCCACATCGTGACTGAGGCGAATTTTCGAAAGGTGATAAAGGTCACGGAGGGCAAGGTTTTTTCGCCTCAAAAACTTCAAAAGGACATTAAATCGGTCGAAGATGCATATGGGGTAGCCGGGTACGCCGATGCGAAGGTAAACGTGGAGACAACACCTGGAGGACCAGCTCTGGTAAACCTTTCCTACAAGGTGGATGAAGGGATCCAATCTTTCGTCGAGCATATCAACATCAGTGGCAATTCTCGGACGAAAGATAAGGTCATCCGCAGGGAAATTGTGCTGTCTCCCGGGGACGTCTTTGACACCGTGCGTGTCGATATCAGCAAGAAACGCTTGGAAGGCCTGCAATATTTCGAGCGAGTGGATACCTATGCCAGCGATACTACGGTTCCGGGGCGCAAGGATCTAAACGTCGTCGTGCAAGAAAAACGGACGGGGAATTTGAATTTTGGTCTGGGGTTTAGCACGACAGACGGCTTGTTGGGCTTTGCTGAATTGTCGCAGGGCAATTTCGATATTACAAACTGGAAGACGTTCACCGGCGCCGGCCAGAAGTTTCGTGCTAGAGTTCAGCTCGGTACCCAGACGAAGGACGCTTCGATAGAGCTGACCGAACCGTATTTTCTCGATCAACGGCTGGCGCTTAGCGGGCGGTTGTTTTTTGACGAGTACAATTACTACAGCGATGTGTATGATCAGCGGGATTACGGATTCGACATCAACGTTCGCAAACCGATCACGAATTTCCTGTCAGTGAAGCTCGACTACACCCTCCAGGAGATAGGCATTTACAACATCAATCAGAGCGCCATTACGCAGCAGCTGCTGAACATAATCCAGCAGCAAGGTTCCTACAATTTGGAGAGCCGTGTGACATTGGCCCTGACCTATGATACCCGCGACAGCGCCTTTCTCACTCGGAAAGGGACTCGGGTCGATCTCTCTACCTATGTCGCCGGCGGCCCCCTCGGGGGTGACGTCAGTGTTTACGGTTTCGACCTTGATGCAGCCCAGTATTTCCATTTGCCGTACGATACGATCCTCCTGTTGAACGGTGAGGTGGGTGTGGTCTCAAACTGGAACAACGACTCTATCGTCCCGATTTTCGATCGTCTCTATCTTGGCGGCGCGAGCAATCTCCGCGGGTTCAGATTTCGTGATGTAGGACCTAAGGATGACCAGGGAAATGCGCTAGGCGGAAATACCCTGGCCCGGCTGACGGTGGAGTACACGATCCCGATCATCGAACGGGTACGCTTCGCAGTTTTCTATGATGGTGGATTTGTTAATCCCGGTTCCTGGAGTTTTAGTCCGCAGAAGGTTCCGACGACCCCGCCTGGCGGGAGTAACGCCGGAAAATTTTCCGGAGGGTTCAATCAAGACATTGGTATCGGGGTGCGTCTGGACTTGCCAATCGGACCGATTCGGCTTGATTACGGCTATCCAATCCAGGAAGACAGCTTCAGCAGCAAGAGCGGCCAGTTCCAGTTCAGTGTCGGATATCAATTTTGAACAAAACGTTTCTCCGACGGTCTGACCTCGAGTTCCCTTGACAAGTACTAGTCCCAGTAATTTATGAAGAAATCCTCACTGTTAACGATGATCTGTGTGTTTGCCATGAGCGGCGGCTTGGCATCGCAGGCCCACGCGGAGATGAAGGTTGGCACGATCGACATGCAAAAGGTCTTTACCGCCTACTACAAGACTCACGATGCCGAAGATAAGCTCAAAGAGGCTCAGAAAGCTTACAAAGACGAACTTGATCAGCGGATGGATGCCTATAAAAAGAATCTCGACGCAATCAATAAGCTAAATGAAGAGATGAATAAGCCGGAGTTGAGCGGCGCGTCGAAGGATCAGAAGGCGCAGGAACGTGACGCGAAGATTGCCGAAACGAAGGGCCTGGAAAAAGAGATTTCCGATTTCCGTGCAACGCGGGAGAGACAGATTCAAGATCAGTTGAAGCGGATGCGCGATGGCATCGTTGAAGAGATCATGAAAGTCGTCAACGATCAGGTGAAAACGCAGAACTATGACATAGTTTTCGACCGGTCTGGATTCAGTGCGAACAACATCGTTCCAGTGTTGCTGTATGCGAGGGACAATTACGACTTCAGCGAATCGGTTATCACAAAGCTTAACGCGAATCGTCCGGCAGCCACTCCAACACCCGGCGCTTCCCAAAGACCGGCATCCGCCGCTCCGACGAATACCCCGGCGACCACGGTCAAACCTGCCGGCGATTTAGGTAAAAAGCCACGGTAGTTCGCC
>DASZGG010000265.1:0-12929 GCA_035939025.1 Chthoniobacterales bacterium
CCGATATGGAAGTGCAGGGTGAGCGCTACCCGGCCCAGATGCAGGCAATGGTCAACAGGTAATTCTGGTACACGAGCATTTGAACACAAAGGAACTATTAGACGAAGACCGGAAAACTCAGAAAGTTAGAAGTCTCTGAAATCGGATTTGGTTGCGTGAGTATTAGCGCCTACTACTACCTGCGATCCTAGCTAAGCTAGATGCTGTTGCGAAATGTCTGCAAGCGCGTCCCGTAGGGACAACACCGATCGTAGCCTGGCACGAAGTGCCTGGGAAAGCGTCCCTCGAAAGGACCGTCCCGTAGGGTACGGTATGATCGGGCGTAGCTAGGCTCTTTTGGGGTGGCGCTGTCCCAGGCACTTCGTGCCAGGCTACGATCGCACCGTCCCTCCGGGACATTTCGCAACAGGCTTTAGCTAAAAAAAGTTAGCGCTTATAGGAGCGCGTCCCACGCGATCAAGGGCTCGCACGCGATAGACGAACTCGGCAGGCATCCGCCTCATCATTCAGCGCAACGCCCATGTCAGGTCTACCTCCTCTCCACGAAGACCGCGGTGGTTCTTGGGGGGATGGTAAAGGCGCCAGTCGCACGATCGTATTGACACTGAGTCACAATTGGATCCGCACAGGACCGTCGCTGGACCGGGTGCAATTCTAGAGGAATGTCAACGAAGTCCGGTACAGTGATCGCCTTCGGAGCTTTATCGACGTTGAAAAGGACTACGATACCCTTTGCGTACGGGTCGAGCATACGCCCGACCTTGTCAGAGATCGCCATGACAATCAATGCAGGCTGTTGATTGGTGCCGACGTTGTAAAATTTTACCCGTTGCTTCACTTCTTCACCCGTCTGCAACCGAAAGAGAGGGCTCGATCGCCGGATGCAAAGGATATCTTCGAAATAAAGGTTGGCCGAATAAATCGCATCAAATCCAGGCTTGATCGCGGGATTTTTCAGGAACGGCTCCATAGTAGACCAATCCCCTTTGTTATCCGCTTCCGGCGGCAGGCCAACCGCGAAATTGTTGGTCTGATAGGTCCAGTCAAGCCGGTTGAACCAGTCGCCGGAATTAAAACTGTTTCTGTCAAACGACTTTGAGCGCAAGATATCGTCACCGGCGTGGAAGAATGGTGTTCCCTGGGCTAACCCAACGAGTGCAAGACCAAGATTGTTCACCCGCACCCGATCAGCCATCGTGGTGGCGATTGGAATTTTGTATTGGTTATTGTCAAAGAGCGTCTGGTTGTCATGCGCCGCGATGTAGTTAATCACATCCGTTGGATCCAAGGCATAACCCGCAGGTTTGCCGTTGTAATAAAGCCTGGCCCCTTCGACTTCAGTGCCATGACTATCCGTCAACCGGTAATCCTTAATCGTTCCAGCCAGAGCCAGCTTGACCAGGTCTCCCGTATCAAGGAGCTGTTGTAGCGAGGCGTTGCCAGAGCCATTACTGTCGTACCAGAGTCCATTGATAAACCCTTGACGAGCGACCAGAGACTGACCACGGTCGAACGCTCCTCCCCCGCGGATCGCATCTCGGCCTCGGTCGCTGAATGTAGCGATCCCTGTTCCGGCCATATTCGCCTGGGTAGCATTTTCACCAAAGGCATTGTTCGCCACTTCGCCGAAGTCCCAGCCTTCTCCATAAAGATAGATTGTCGGATCGATTTCGTGCAGGGCTTTCTTGATCTCCAACATGTTGTCCTTGAAACTGAAGCTCATCAGATCAAAACGGAATCCATCCACCTGGTATTCCTCCGCCCACATTTTCAAGGTATCGAGCATCAGCTTGGAGAACATGCGATGCTCGGAAGCGGTACCAGGACCAAAGGCGTTCGTGTAGACGTCGCCATTTTGGTCGAGCCGGTAATAGTATCCGGGCACGACCTTATCGAGGACCGAAAATGTGTCTTGCCCCGCGGCCACCGTGTGATTGTAGACGACGTCCATCACCACGCGCAGACCGATCAAATGAAAGGATTTTACCATCTCGCGGAATTCTCGGATTCGCGTTGGCCCGGCCGGACTTGTCGAATAGCTCCCCTCCGGCGTTCCATAGTGGTATGGGTCGTAGCCCCAGTTGAAACCATCCTGATCTTTGACCGTGGCGATGGCTGCCTGGGGCTGTGCGGAATCGGGCGCGGAAATCGGCACCAGAATTTCGGGGACTTTCTGATCGCTGGTCAACTCCGGAACCGTTGCGAAATCGAACGTCGGAAGCAGATGCACGTGTGTCAATCCCGCACTTGCAAGACGCCAAAGGTGCGTCATGCCGCGGGAGAAGAGATGAGTGAAGCCGGTATACTTCCCCCGATCTTTCTCGGGAACAGTATTATCGGATATCGAGAAGTCGCGGATATGTAGTTCGTAGAGGACAACGTCCGTTGGACTCGCCAGCGGCGGCTTGGGAATCGAATTCCAAAAGATCGGCTTGGTAAGCGGCGAATTGAGATCGACCACAAGGCTCTTCAGCGAGTCGGCCGAGAGCCCGAGCGAATACGGGTCAGTGACGAGGTTCGTGGTGACCCGGCCTTCCTGCCGCGAGAAAACTCTAACTTCATAAAGGTAGTACTTCCGGTTCAGCCATCCCGTACCTTCAACGAGCATTTCCCAGACTCCGACATCGCCCTCAGTCATCGAATGAATCGTTTGGATCGGCCCATTCGGATCGTCATAGATGAGAAGTCGCACCGCTTGAGCTGTAGGGGCCCATAGTCGGAAACGGATACCGTTTCCGCACTGCCGAGCGCCCAGTTCTCCGCCGAAATAGAATAGATCGTCCAACACCGCCCAGATCTGCAAAGCAGTGGCATCGGCAGGCTGTATCCCATCAAATTTCGCCAAGACCAATTGGCCTTTCAACAAAGCGGGGACACGAGCCAAATCCGCCGCGGGAATTTTGAGAGCGGTCGCACCTTTGAGGAATGGATTCTTATCGACGACCGATGCCGGAAAACCATTCGGACCAAGTGAAAGCGGAATGAATGCCCGGTCTGTCAAACCGGCTGCCGTTTCCAGATTGATCCCACCCGTCGGAGAAAAGTAGAGCCGATACGTATCGCCCGGTTCCGCGCCACGCAAGCCGATCGTGTCGCGGTTTACCCAGTGTGCCTTAGCCGGTTGCACGAATCGTTCTACTTGAAGTAAAGCGTCTTGCTCCCGACATCGATTATGCCACTTCGCTCGAAGAAGAAATCGGCACCAATAAGTCCGCCGAATTGGTATGTGAGGTCGTCGGGACCTTCTGGTAGACCTGTCACACCGACCAGCGCAGGGCCGAGAGAGTATTTCCCCAAGTCAAACTCAGGCGCGATCGTAACACCAACTGGGCGTTCTTTGGAGTGAATCCCTTTTGCGTTGACTGTTGTCCCAATCACCGGGATGCCATTCTGCCTGGCCACCTGCGATGGAACCAGGGTCGCAAATCCCCCGGTATCAACAACGAAGCTGTACCGGTTGTGGCCGATTCTACCTTCCACCTCAAGCGCACCCGAATGCGTGATACGCATCGGGACGGCATTATACCTGCCTTTCTTCGCAATCTTAATGATCGACTGCGCATCCTTACCCGGGTCGACGAGATAAATGCGTTGGTTCCGGCAATCGATCACTGCATTATACCGCTGAAGGATATCGAGGCCGATGATCCCATCCATGGGCACCGGATGACCCGAACCACGGAGCTTGGCCCGAAAATCACGAAGATCGATCAATGCAACCGGACCAGAGCCAAGATTATCGGGTCCGACAAAGAGGCTGTCGACAACCGCCACCGGAACAATGCGGTTGTTCACCTCGATCTGCTTGGGCACCCGCACAACGCGATTGCTTTTCGATAATCCCAAAAGCTTCGCCTTATTGGAATCCACAATGCTCAGCGCAGCGCCCGTATCGACCGCAAACCAAGCAGGCCGATTGTTGACGCGAACAGAAACAAAGAGATGGTTACCGGTGCTTCGGCTCAGCGTGATCCCGGAGGTCGGTGGTTCTTGTTCACTCGCCTTTACACTAGGAAAAGCGGCGGATGCAGAGTAGATTATCCAGCTAACCGCAAAAATTAGGAGCTTATCAAATTGTTGCATGGTTCAGACATGAATACTACACGATCGGCGGCGCTTTGGTGGTTAGTTTTTCTCGCCTCAGGTTTTTACCTTGGTTGTACGCAACCCGCTTTTGCGCAAAGTCAACCTGGATGGGGTGAAATTTGGCAGCAGCGGATGACGATCGGCCAAGCCCAACTGGATGACGCGTTTAAACTTGCGGAATCCGGAAGAGTTAACGAAGCGCTCGCCGTCATCGACCAGGTCATTGCCACGGATCCGAACAACTGGCGGTCGTACTTCTTAAAGTCGGCGGTTCTCGTTCTCGCAAGGCGTGGTGTTGAAGCTCTAAAGCAGATCGACACCAGCATTAATCTCGCCCGCAAAGGCAATGTCTCCCCCGGTCTTCTGGCAGAACTCTACGAGAGCAAAGCGCGGAGTTGTATGGACTACGGCCGTTACGACGAGGCGAAAAAGTCCCTTGAGCAAGCGGTTCGTCTACAGCCGGATGATCCAACTACGTTAAATGATTTAGCGTGGATGCTTGCGACCTCAAAGGACAATCGAGTCAGGGACGGCCGGCGAGCGGTAGCCATCGCGATGAAGGCCTGTAAGCTCAGCAGTTGGAAAAATGCGTTCTCAATCGACACATTGGCCGCAGCAGCCGCCGCGATGGGTAATTTTGCGGACGCGGTCAAATACCAACAGTTGGCAATCTCAATGCTCGGGCGGGACGATCGGAAGACGGAGCTGTCAGGTATGGAGCAAAGGTTGCAGCAATATTCGAGCGGCCGGGCGTTTACGAGCATATAAGTCGCCCCGATATTCATCGAATATCGGTCGGAAACCGCGCGTAAATCCCTTCGGGATCGTTGAGGGCCCGTAAGTCTCTGAACTCGTTCGCCAACTCATTGACGCATTGGCCGACGGGATCCAGCTTGGCCACAGGGGGCCGAGGGGTTGTTTTGAATAACTCCTTTAACTTCTCGCTCAGATCCTTGCGTTCTGGGAATTCGGTGATCGCCGGGTGATCTCCAAGGTGGGCGAGATTTGCGGCGTATGCGATAGCGGAACTGAGCCCGCCCACCTCGTCCACCAATTTTAATTTTGCCGCCTCACTGCCGGACCAGACCCGCCCTTGAGCAATTTCGTTTACCTGCGCGACCGGGAGATGTCGCCCTTCAGAGACTCTCTCCAGGAACTGGTCATAAAACTTGTCTACGCTCTTTTGCAAGATCGCTAAATCCGAGTCCGACTTCTGTTTGATCGGGTCAAACAACGTTGCCAACGGGATGGTCGTCGTGACGGAGTCGGTGGTGATTCCATTATCGTTGGCGATCTTCTCAAAATTTATGACTAGCCCGAAAACGCCGATACTGCCCGTGATCGTGGTGGGCTCGGCAAAGACACGGTTGGACGCGGTCGAGATGTAATAACCGCCGGATGCCGCGTAGCCACCCATTGACACGACTACCGGTTTCACCGCCTGCGCAGCTCTCAATTCCCGATAAATCTCTTCCGAGGCAAACCCGCTTCCACCCGGGCTGTTGACACGAAGGACAATGGCCTTCACGTCGGGGTCGAACCGAAACTTTCGGATGGCCCGCGCGTATCGCTCGCCTCCGACGTCTTCCGATCCTCCTTCACCATTGACGATTTCGCCTTCAGCATAGACGATCGCGATTTTTGATCCAGTGTCAGACTTTACCCTGGGATTTCGCTCCAGCGCTCCCAGGTAAGAAGAAACCGTTACCTGCCGAAATGTATTGTGCTGTTCATCTTCCCCGTATTGTTTCCTGAGCCGATCCATAATCTCAGACAGAGAAACCAGCTCTGTACCCAACTTGCTTTTGACCGCCAATTCTCCGTCGATCAGCCCGTTTTGATTAACAAGCTGTTGGAACGATCCAGGCGGAAGACCACGCGCCTCTTCAATCTTAGCGGTGACTTCGCTCCAAATGTCTCCGAACAGCTTCTCCAATTGCTCCCGATTTTCCGGACTCATGTTTTCGCGAATGTACGGTTCGACGAACGATTTGTATTTCCCGACTCGGAGGACCTGGACGCCGATTCCAAACTTCTTAAGCGCTCCCGCGTAGTAGAGAGGAAAAGTGGAAGGTCCCCGCAAAATAAACTCAGCCTGAGGATCCACAAAGAGCTGATCCGCAACCGACTCAAGGTAATAGGATGGCGCAAACGGAAACTGGAGATACGCGTAAACCGGTTTGTGGGATTGTTTGAATTTCTCCAAGGCTTCCCGGACTTCCTTCAGGGCCGGATATTTCGATGCATAGTTGCTGATCGGCACAAGATTCCCGGTGATAAAGATGCCCTTGATCTTATCGTCGGTCGCCGCCAGGCTGATCGCTCGCAAGACGTCGCGCAAAGTGACTTGGGTTTCTTGTTGATCTTCGGATAAGCCTGCCAGCAGTTGGGCCGGATCGAACTCCTGCGGTGCATCCATGATCGGTACGGCCAAATCAAGGACCAGTAGCGAGTTGCTGGCCACTGTCGGACCTTTTCCCGAAGCGCTGATCAGCGCGATCACTGCAATACATCCACCTACTCCCGCAGCGACCAGAAAAAGAATCGCAAAAAGGGCACCGAAAAACGAACCAAAGAAAGTTTTCATGCGTTCAATAAGGTTTTGAGTTTGGAGTTTGGAGTTTTGGGTTTTGAGTGGTGGGATGGTCCGGGCTCGAAACGGTCTCACTCAAAACCCAAAACCCAAAACTCAAAACTCAAAATCGACATGTCTTTGAGAGTTTGGCTACTCACAACCGCTTTAATGTTCCTCAGCACCCTGGCGGATGGCAAATTGGCTCAAGAACAACACGAAATCCATCGACTCTCTCCGCCGGAAAAACCGGAAGTTGCAACGGAACTGATTAACTTAGTTGAAGCGTTCATCGCAGCGGGTGAAAAAAATGATCCAGCTGCGCGGGGCAGGTATCTGGCGCCTAGCGTCTTCTACTACGGACACGCGCGGACACGGGCACAGGCATTGAGGGAAATCAACTCCCTCTACCGACTGTGGCCGGAGCGCAAGTTCGGCCCAGTGGAAACGATCGACCTGTTCGAAATCCCAAAACGTCGCGGCGTATTTAAGGTGACTGCCGTTTATGGATTTAAATTCGACAACTTGGATGAACACCTGACCGGCAAATCCAAGCTGACCTGCGTCGTGGAGCACGATGACCAGGGCAGCCGCATCATTGGCGTGGACGAAAAACTGATCCGCGATAGCACGCAATATCGCAGAGAATAGCCTGCATTCCTCACAAATCCTTAGAGATTTGTGAGCGATGCAGGCTAAGGCAGTGGAATTCTCCGGCTACGCCGGAAATTCCGCTGCTTTTTTGAAGAGAAGAGTTTTGAAACAGTTTGTTTTGATTCATTTATTTTCAAACAAGGTCTTAAACAGACGCTGCGCGTCTGTTTAAGAGCTTCCTAGCCCGCAATGAGCGTGTGGATGCATATGGCGTGTGAGATTTGCGGGCTAGCGCTCTATTCGACGTTCGTCGTCGGCAATGCCTGCCATGAAACTCCTATGACGTCCCGCTCGAGACTTAAGCGACTTGTAATCTGTTCGATTTGAGCGTCGTTTCGATCCGCCGCTGTCAGCGTCGCCTTGATCACTGTGTGCTTATCTTGATTTCCTACCGCGCTTTCGACCTCCTGCAGGATGAGCGGAGAACCGGTGAGCAGTTGGATCAATAGAGTGCGCACCCTGCTCTCCTGGCGGTCTCGGCACACTAGCTGTACGCTGTATTGAATCAGGTGTTCACTCTTATTTTTTGAGTGCCGGCCTACCCAATCCGCCAAAGGGCGCAGAAAAATGTTGATGATCAGGACAAAAATTGTTCCCAGAAAGGCAGCCGCATAAAATCCGCTCCCCGCCAGTACTCCGACTGCTGCACTGCACCAAATGGTTGAAGCGGTGTTTAATCCGTGCACCGTGAGCCCGGTACGCATCAGAACGCCAGCGCCGAGGAAACCGACTCCGGAAATCACCTGCGCGGCTATCCGCGTCCCCTCCTCCCGTATGCCGGTCAGCGCCGCCAGCAGGACGAATAGTGCCGCACCAATCGATACGAGCGAATAGGTGCGCAATCCGGCTGTCCGCTGTCGCCATTGGCGTTCGGCGCCAATTAGAGCGCCAAGTAAAAGGGCGCTTCCCAATCGAATCAAAAGCTCGAGCCAGGTAAGATGTGGACCGGCCATATGGCAGTTGAATGCGATCAGCTCAAAAATTCAATCTATTCTGGACGGTGTTCCTCATTGGCGATACGAAGAGTTATCGATCGAGCAAATCAACATCAATCTGGCAAAGAGCAGGACCTCGCTCTGAAGCGAGTCGACGCGCAACTTAAACGGATCGCGCCTCAACTCTCTCAATTTCGGCGCCATCTTCATGAGCGCCCTGAACTAAGCGGGCAAGAATTCGCTACCACAGCTTATTTGAGCAAACGGCTTACCGCCGCACAAATTCCTCATCAGGTTGCACCAGGAAAGCGCGGTATCGTCACGGACATCGTCGAGTCACCGGATGCGGGAGCGCCGGTCGTAGCTATTCGGGCGGATATTGACGCTCTCCCAATTCAGGAAGACAATCAGGTCCCGTACAGTTCAAGAAAATCCGGCGTCATGCACGCATGTGGTCACGATGCGCACACTGCGATCCTGCTCGGGGCGACACTCGCCCTTTATCGTGCACGGCCGCTGCCGGTGGCTTGGCGAAGTATCTTTCAACCATCTGAGGAGACAGGCCGCGGCGCAGACGAAATGGTGAGAAATGGAGCCCTCGAAGGCGTCGATGCCGTCATCGCCCTTCACGTTGACCCGAATTTGACGGTCGGACAAGCAGGAGCGACGGCGGGCCCCCGGACAGCGTTTTGTCAAGATTTCACGATCGAGGTACGGGGACGCGGAGGTCATGGTGCGCGTCCGCACACCACAGTGGATCCGATTGCCACCGCGGCACACCTTGTAACATTAATTTATCAAGCAATTCCACGGCAGACGGACGCACGCGATCCGATCGTAGTGACAATTGGAGTGATTAGCGGCGGACATGCGGCGAACGTCATCCCCGAGATGGTTTCGCTGCAAGGAACCATTCGCTCGATGAGTTCTTCGGTCGCAACGCATGCACGTGAAACCGTGCAGCGGCTATGCGCCGGAGTCGCGCAAGCCTTTGGTGCAACGGTCTCCGCAACATTCGAGAGCCTGTTACCGGGTCTGGTGAACGATCCGCGCATCGCCACTCTCTTCGCCTCTGTCGGTCGCCGGTTGCTGGGAACGGATAACCTTGTGACCAACCAACTACCAAGCATGGGTAGTGAGGACTTTGCCGATTATCTACCCGTCGTGCCAGGCTGCATGCTGACCCTGGGCGTGAAAGCGGTCGGGGAACGAGTTACACCCCTCCATACTTCGACGTTCGATATCGATGAGAACGCCCTTTTAATCGGCGCACGCCTATTTACCGCCGCACTACTCGATTGGCCAAAAGATCCAGCTCTGGCAAGCCTGCATCACTCACAAATCCTTAGGGATTTGTGAGCCTGGCAGAACACCGACCTGGACAGGACACTAGCCCAATCGCTCAGCAAAAAGCGCTTTTTGTAATTCTGAAAAAGTTGCCACCGTCAGGTCACTGCCCGCTGCGGCCAAAGTCTCCGCAGAAAATGAGGTTGCCAGGCCGACTGTCGGACAGCCGGCGGCCTTAGCGGAGCGGACTCCGTTCGTCGAGTCTTCAACGACAACGCAATGAGACGGCGCGCGGCCAAGCTTCTCGGCCGTTTTCAAGTAGGGTTCAGGATGAGGTTTACCTTGACTGACGTCATCACCCGTTACCACGACTCCGAAGTATCCGGACAGATCAAACTGACCGAAAGCCAGTTCCTGGAGCTCCCGCGGTGCAGAGGTTGTCAACGCCATCGGCCATCCCGCTCCTTTGCAGAGTTCGAGAAACCCGAGCACACCAGCAACAAGCTTAACCTCAGTATAGTGAGTGCGGAACGCCTCCAGTCGTAATCGGCCGATTTTCTCAAGATCTCGTTCGTTCGTCCCGGTCATTTTTATCAGGAGCCGGGCACAGTCCAATTCCGTCGATCCCTTGAATTGTTTTGTTTCTTGCCAGGACATCCTCCTTCCCAACTGTTCGCTGGTGATAATCAATGACAATTCGTGAGTGGGCTCCGAATCGATGACCACACCATCCATGTCAAAAATGGCGGCCTGGATATTATCGCGATCGAGCTTTATATACAGGCTGTTTGTTGATGTAGATGGCATAGCGAAGCAAAGGGGGTTTCGACGTTTGAATTCGCAGCGTTGGGCGATTCCGGTGAAAAGCTTTCTAACCTCAGACGACCCTTTCGTTGCCGCCGTCAATCGGAACCTGCGCTCCCGTTGTCTTGGAGAAGCTCGGACCACACAATTCTGCAATGACCTCTCCGACGTCCCGGCTTGTGATCTCGGTCCTGAGGATATTGTTCGTTTTGTACTCCTGGACTGAAATCCCGTAACTGGCGGCCCGCTGCTCCAAGACTTCCTTTGTCCAGATCCCCGTGTCGAACACAGCGTTGGGGTGAACCGTGTTGACACGAATCCTGTCGACTCCCCATTCGAGCGCAGCGACACGGGCCAACTGAGTCAAAGCAGCCTTCGAAGCCGAGTAGGCGGCCTGACCAACACCCGGAGCAGGCACGTTCTTAGATGCATTGACCACCACCCGCCCTCCCTCGGGAGCCGATCGGAGAAGCTCATGAGAAAACCGGAGTAGCGAAACGTTGGCATCTAAATTGACTGACATTGTACGATTCCACGTCTTGAGATCGAGTTCAGCAAGCCTCCGGCTCGGCGGGAAAATTCCTGCGTTTAATACCAGGATGTCTAATCCACCAAACCTTTCAGCGACCAAGTCGAACGCGGATTGGAGCGCCGACTCGTCAGTGATATCACAGCGGATTCCCAGATAATCTCTTCGGACTAATTGAGACTCAACCGAGATCGAAAGATCGACACCAACCACCGCTGCGCCGCGGCTTATGAAAGCTTCGACACATGCCTTCCCGATTCCCGAAGCCGCACCCGTAACGAGAGCGATCTCGCCGCGAAAAGGTTTGGCAGACACTGTCTTTCCCAATTTCGCCTGTTCTAGCTCCCAGTACTCGACATCGAAAACATCTTCCTCCGAGATTGATCGCCAGCCACCGAGCGAAGTAGCCGCCAAAATCATATCGATCGTGCGTCGATAGATATCACCTGTGACACCCGCCTCCAAGGCGTCAGCACCCACTGCGACCATCCCAAGTTCCGGATCCAGAATGACCCGAGGAGCCGGATCAAGCATCGTCAGTGGGCCGCTCACTCTGGCCGCATTCCGGGCGAAGTAAAGTCGGTACTCAAGAGCGAACGAATCGACATCTCGCCCGATCATCGGAATGCGCTTAGTCCGAATCACGTGGTCCGGAGTGGCCGGGCCTCGCAACGCGATTCTCGGTAGATCCGGCCTTTGCGCGAAGTGAAGCGCGGTGTCGTCCCGATGAGTGACGAGAATCATCGGCTTGCCAGCGACCCGAGATACTTCCCGTCTTAACTCGGCTATCGTGGTCCGACCGCCAACAAAGGAGCGACTGACCGGGAGAATATCAATCTTTGCGACACCGTGGAGCTTTGATAAAAAGTCCTCAGCCATTGTTACGAGCTTGATCGTGCGGTCATACGAACTCCTCGCGTCATCGCCAAACGTGAATAACCCGTGATTCAGTAACACTATTCCGCTCGTATCTGCCCTCATGCGGCTCGGAAACAATTCGGCACAAAGCTTAGCCAATGCGAACCCTGGCATGACATAAGGCACGATCACGACCGAGTCGCCGTAGAGACTCCTGATCCGATCCTCGCCGTCGGGACTATTCATCACTGCGATCAAAGCGTCGGCATGGCAGTGATCGACGAATCTGTAGGGCAAAATGGCGTGCAAGATCGCTTCGACAGAGGGTGCCGGCGCGTCTGCGCGGATGGTTGCGATGCGCAGTTCCTGCGCCATTTGACCATCCGAAAGCTGCGGAAGACGGGCCAGCCGCAACAAATGATCAATACGCACCGGAGCAAAACCGGCGGCGTCGATCGTCGCTAGATCCCAGCCGCTTCCCTTGACGTAGAGCAAATACGTCGGCTCGCCAAAGACATCCGGTTCTGTTACCTTGACCGAGGTATTCCCGCCTCCGTGTAAGACCAGCGAGGGTTCGCGCCCAATCAATCTGGACGTATAAACCCTTTGAGCGATCTCGGTTTTGCAGTCGGCGCCTTCTGCGTCGTTCCAGAGGCTTTTCATATATCTCTTCTCGTTGCGGGCAGCGAACCTATTCCGGCGATGAATCGTCTCTTTTGTCACGTTCGAACAACTGGCGCCAGTAGTCTAAACGCTCTTTAACCCGTCGCTCGAATCCATTCTCGGTCGGTTCATAGTAGATTCGGCCCTCCGGCAGATACGCTTGAGGAACGTAGCCTCCCTCGAAATCGTGCGCGTACTTGTACCCGGCACCTTCGCCAAGCAATTTCGAACCCTTCCCTCTCAGGTACTTTGGGACGGCCAGGATTCGACCCGCTTGGACATCCTCCATGGCTTTGTTGAAACCTTCGTAGGCCCGGTTGCTCTTCGGTGCGGTCGCGACGTAGATAGCGGCATGCGCCAGCGGGATCCGTGCTTCGGGCAAACCGACAAATTCTACGGCTTGTTGCGCCGCCACAGCTACGACCAGGGCATTCGGATCCGCCATCCCGACATCTTCGCTAGCGGCAATTACAATCCGGCGCGCAATGAAACGAATGTCCTCACCCGCATACAGCATTTTCGCGAGCCAATAAAGCACAGC